>JAJZKY010000164.1 GCA_021803885.1 Planctomycetota bacterium | reverse complement strand
CGCCTGAATCTGGCGTGGAACGGCCGGGTTTTTGGCGACTACTTTCGGGCCGCAGGCATACCTCTGCTGCGCGGGCGGTCTTTTCGCGACTCGGACGCGGCCAGCGCTCCGCTGGTGGTCATCGTGAACCGCGCCTTGGCCGAGAAGTACTGGCCCAATCAAGATCCCATTGGAAAGCGGCTCTATATCGGCGTGGCGGGATCGCCGATGCCCTGGCTCACGGTGGTCGGGGAGGTGGGCGACTTCAAGCAGAGCGGCCCTGCGGAACCCACGGCACCCCAGTATTACCAGCCGGCGTCTCAGCTCAAGCCCGCCATCGGCAAGTTTGCGCCTCCGGGCATGTTGTACGGCAACTACGGCACGATTGTGTGGCGCGGAGCGTTGCCCTCGGATCAGATGGCTGCAGACCTTCGCAGCGTGGTTCGGTCGCTCGATCCGCAACTACCGCTGACTCATGTTGCGACCATGGAAGAACTGGTGCGTGAGGGGGAGGGATCTCGGCGCTTCAATACGGCCATAATTTCCATTTTTGCGGGCGCCGCGATATTGCTGGCCCTGCTGGGCGTTTACTGTGTGATCGCTTTTTCCGTATTGCAGCGCAGTCACGAGTTCGCTATCCGGATGGCGCTGGGCGCAACGCGCAGCGACTTACTACGCCTGGTTCTAAACTTCGGAGTCAAGCTGGGCGTGATGGGCTGCGCGATCGGACTCATGGGAGCGGTATTCGCGACTCGTTTTCTGCGCGCGTTCTTATTCGAGGTGAGTCCGTTCAACCCGGCAGTCTTGGTGCTGGCAGCCATAGCAATCCTTGTCGTGGCGCTCATAGCGTCTTTGATCCCTGCGCGCCGTGCTGCTCTGCTCAAACCGCAGGAGGCATTGCGCAGTGAATAGGAAGCGGCGCCAGATTGCCTGGATCGCATCTCGGGAGGAGCGAGAATCCGTGCAGTGTCGCAGGAAGATGCAGCCAAAGTTGAACGGGACGGATTGCATCAGACAGCGATCGGAAAGCCGAGTTCAACTGGCTACAGGGTTCGCAATTCTGCTCTTTCCAGAGACCGTGCGGTCAAGTTGTTCTTTCCTAAAGAACAGCCCGCCTTGCACGATGTCGCAATGTCAATGAGTGAAGCGGAAACGCTCCGGCCAAGGCATCGATCCACAGTCCGGCGTTTCCATCGATAGGTGATAGTTGCCGAAGTGGAATCCCAGCCCTTGTAGAGAGCAAAAGACCAGACAGAAGCCGCCCAAGCTCCTGGATGTTCGGAAGGCTTGGCGGTAAGCGTTCGGAGATTCCATCTGGATCGGCGGCGGCCTGGCGCTGAACGATGGGTTCATGGACCATGAAGATGGTCTGCCATCGGTCATCGGGAAGCGGGTTTACCGAACGGTTGCTGAGAAGCGCCGGATCGTGGAGTTGACCTTTCAGCCCGGGGCTAGCGTGGCGAAGGTGCGCAGGCCGAAGGCATGAACTCACATCAAGTTTTCGATTGGCGCCGAGCCTATCTCAAGGGCAAGCCGGAGCCGAAGGGGCAGAGGTCTGCAACATTGTTGCCCGTGGTTCTTTCCTCGGCAGAGGCAAGCGCCGTTACCGTGGATGCGGCTGCCACAGAGACGAGTTCCATCCAGCCCCTGGCCGCGATACCGGGTGGCGCTATTCATATCGAGTTGTCCGGGCGCGTGAAGATTGACGTGGAAAGCGGTGTGGATGCGGCATTGTTGCGGGTAGTGTTGGAGAGCCTGCGACCGTGATCGATCTGCGCACAGGAACCAGGATCTGGATCGCCGCCGGCGTGACCGATATGCGGCGCGGCTTCTATGGTTTGACTGCTCAGGTGCAGACGGTGCTCAACGCGCAGCCTTATTCCGGTCATGTCTTCGTCTTTCGTGGCCGGCGCGGCGACCAGGTCAAGTTGTTGTGGTTTGATGGTGACGGGCTTTGTCTGTTCACGAAGCGCCTGGAACGCGGACGTTTCGTGTGGCCGAAGGCAGACAGCGGAACGGTGGCACTGAGCCGCGCTCAGTTATCGATGCTTCTGGAAGGCATCGACTGGCGCCGCCCCGAGCGCACCTTTGCGCCGCCCCTGGCGGTTTAGCCGAAGCCTAATAATCACCTGTATTCATGGGTTTTTTACGCTAGGGTGTCGAGATCGAGCGCTCCACGCTGGCCGGGTGGGTGGGCACATCGAGCGCGTTGCTCGATCCGCTGGTGGATGCGTTGCGTGAGCATGTCCTGGCGGGGCGCAAGATCCACGCCGACGATACGCCCATGCCGGTGCTCGCACCCGGCACCGGTAAAACCAAAACCGGACGGTTGTGGACTTACGTCCGCGACGAACGGTCCGCCGGTGAAAAGACCGCTCCGGCCGTGTGGTTTGCATACTCGGAAGACTGCAAGGGAGAACATCCGCGTACTCACCTGAAGACCTTCAAAGGCGCACTGCAAGCGGATGCCTACGCGGGCTTTCATCATCTTTACGATGGCGGCGCCATCTACGAAGTGGCATGCTGGGCGCACTGCCGGCGCAAGTTCTACGAAATTCACGCGGCGCATCCGTCGCCCATCACCACCGAGGCCCACGATCGCATCGGCGCACTGTACGGCATCGAAGAAGAGATTCGCGGCAAGCCCGTGGACCTCAGACGCGAGGTCCGCCGGTCCCGCGCACGGCCCTTGCTCGAAGATTTTCGAACCTGGATGGAACAATCGCTTCCCCAGCTTTCGCCCAAGAGCGAAACCGCGGCTGCCATCCGTTATGCACTTTCACGCTGGCGTGCGCTTGTGCGCTACGTCGATGATGGCTTGCTGGAGATAGACAACAATCCGGCTGAGAGGGCGCTGCGATGCGTTGCTTTAGGAAGGAAGAATTATCTCTTTGCCGGCGCCGATTCGGGCGGCGAGCGGGCTGCCGCCATCTACTCGCTGATCGGCTCGGCCAAGCTCAACGGCCTCGATCCGGAACTCTATCTGCGCATCGTGCTCGCCCAGATCGCCGACCATCCCATCGGCCGCATCGCCGAACTGCTGCCCTGGAACCTGGCCGGCAAGCCCCAGTCCGTCTCTCAGGCTGCCTGAAAAATCCTTCAAGCACCGGCACTTGAAGTGTCCACTTGAAAACAAGTGGACACTTCGTTGCTCCCGCCAAAGTTTCTCACACGACCCGAATCCGCGCCAGGTGGAAGCTTCGGACGCTTACCGTGAGCATGCGGCGCGTGGAAGATATCACGCAGGCGCTGTGGGGCACGTGCAATCTGAATTGCGCTTAAGCGTCGACGGTAGTGATGGCGGGTATCGACAGCCCATTCATCGAGGATGAATTTGATGTTCCTTTCTTTGAACGAGGACATCCACTCCACATAATCCTGCGGCGCCTCGAAGGCCTCCCCGATGCGCTTGGCTAGGCGCCGCGTCCGGAACTACAACGGTTCGCTCGGTGCATCCTCAAAGCGCTGTGTCTCCATTGGGATCAGTCGCTTGCCTAGATGGGAAGCAAGCCTGGCAGGGAGAGACTTGAGCGTTACCCGATCGGCTACTTTCACATCGATATGACCGAGGTGCGAATCGCCCAGGAGGAACGTTTGTCACTGAAACAGGCATGGATGATTCATTGCCCGTGAACTCAACGAGGAGCTATCTATGGGGGAGGGACGGTTGCTCTTCTGATGGGCCAGCTGCATAGGCAATTGAACTGCCAATTCAATCTTTCAATACGACGCTATCCATATGCACCGCCGTCCGATGAGTTGGCTGGAGCCGGTTCCTTGAACTCCGGCGCGATGGTCTCCAGCCCGAACTTCGCAATGGCGTGGAGATCGAGCTGCCGCGCGCTGAATCCCAGAGCACAGAGCATCTCCCGGCTTTCCTCTTCGCCGAGGACCACGCGCTTGCTCAGAGCGTCGGCGAACCGGAAGTTGCGCTGAACGAAGAATCGGTTCGCGATCCCGCGGCTGCGGGCGTTCAGTTGGCATCTCTCTTCTTCGAGGGTTATTGAGTATGGTGCTTAAGGATATTCCTCAAAGTGTGCGGCGTACCCCGGCGGTTGAGTGGCCAGAAATGATCGATATGCTCTGAGGCCAGGGTTGCCCAGTTCTCGAGCATCTTGCGAAGGAACGAATCGTCAAGCGGGTTGGAGACCGAATTTGGCCCGAAAGTGAGGCCGCACATCGTAACCGCGCCTGCGATCATGAGCACCTGCAATTGGAATTCTCCCGCAGCATTCTGAATCGATCCCCGAACTTGCCAGCCTGCACGAAGACCTCACCTCCCGCCCTCTCGACGTTCATCGGTGCCGGAAGGCTCTAATCGGAAATGATCACGCAATCGTGAGCCGATGTTTCCCGCTTCGCCTACATAGCATGGGGTATGCGCGGCATTTTCATCGAGGGCTTCAGGGAAGATAATCCGATAAAGGCCAGGATACGCAAGGTCGGTGGGCAAACGCCGGGGCACCTGCCGATGATGGACCCAATTGTGGATCTCATCTCGAGAAAGTAGCTCCTGCCAGTGCAGGTTACAAGTTATCGATCGCACCGGTTGATGTAGCAGGATCATGTGTTGCACAGTTCAAAGCGATCTACGCTAAGCTGCCAGAGCCGCTCAACGTCATGGTGCTTCTTGCCGGTGCCTTTGGCCTCCGCGTCTCTGAGCTGCTTGCCCTGAAGTGAAAGGACATTGGCGAAAGTGCAAAGACAATCTCAATCGTGCGCAAGTTCACACGGGGAAAACTCGGAAAGGCACCAGATCAACTGCCGAACTGGATTGCGCGAAGTCGAACTGATGTCTACAGGGCGATAACCGGCCAAAGCGCCTTAGAGCCTGGTAATGGTGAAATGCAGGATTGGCGCGGGTGAAACGCACGATGTATTATTCTTCAGCCCGATTTTTCTTTCTTCACGCTGAGCAGGCGTGGTCATGTTTTGCCGTCCGTGCGTGGTCCCGCTGAGTCCCGTGGGGGTTCCTGCAGACCGAGACGGCGCGAGAGTCACCGTACGCCGAGGATGCATCGGATCTCTGGTCAAGACGCTCCGGAGCAGGCTCAGCCTGATGCTGCACTTCCGATCGGGGCGCTCAGGATCGCAGTGGGTGAAGAGCACCGGCGATTGCATTTCATGTCCCATTCGAGCACACCTGGGAACGAGCACACTTTGGCCGGTTAACAGGGCAGATCGCTCATACAGCCTATGTCTGCCGAAGGCTGCGAAATGGACCTCTGGTGATATGCCATTGCTGGGCATTTGGATCACACTGTTGCCGTGGGGAAAAAACGCCGCGCCCAGAGTCTTCGCAATCGAAATTCGATCAAACCGTCGATCCTCCTCTGGGCTTCGCCATGGCGAGCAGTTGCTATACCCTGATTTTGAGGCGCTTTAGTTCTTCGAAATCATTGCCGGTTTCGGCTGACTGATCGGTTGGCAAGGGCGCAGTCTCGGCCGCGGCAAGAATGAGTTCTTTCAGGCCTGAGGGGACCTTTCGAACCCATGTTGACTTTCTGAAAAGCGGGGAAACGGTCGAAACCTCTTCCCCGGATCATCGGGATCACCATCTCAGTGGGAGATTTGAGACTCGAAGAAGTCTTAAAAATCGTTGGTGATATTCACACGCTGCGGGGCAGCCGCAGTAGAGGTGTTGGTCGTCGAATCATAGTCAATGAAGGTCACAGTGCAGTTGATGCTGGTCGGGAAGGCACCGTTCACGTAATTGGTGATCCATGCATGTGCCAGCAATACTTGCGCCGCCGTAGGCGCGGCCAATGGCGCCGCCGCGGCAGCAGTGATAATTCCGGCTCCGACCATTGCCGCAAGCTGTGTAGCTCCTGCCATATTGTTGAACTCATTGATGGCCCACGCAACAATTCCTGGATTCCCGCCATACACCGGTGTCACTGAATAGTCGGCATATTCGTCGGTAGCAGGCGGGTTGTCCGTTTGTGCAAGGACATAGCTCTCCACCCGGTGGTAATGCAAACCATTCAAAGAGGCCGTAAAGGGAGCCAGGTTATCGTGGGTTCCTTCTCCACCCAAATCCTGGTGCAGGTGGTGTCCCTGCTTGAAGGGATTATACGCACCGATCATTGCGATGAAGTCGGCCCAATCGTTCGGCCTCGTGTTGCCGACCCCGGTGCCTGGAGGCTGCCGGTGGAGATCGGCGCCACTGGCTCCGGTTGTCACGTTATAACCGTTTACTCCGTTATACGTAAGGGTTCCAACCACCAGGTTCGGATTTGCGTGCGGAGTCTTCACCGCTGCAGGGTTCAGAGCGCCCGTCACCACAGCCGCCAGCTGAAACGGATTCTGCCCTTGGGTTACGTGCTGGGCGAATTGACCGCTGTAATCGACAGCCTGGAACCTGTAGTAGAAGTTCCAGTGATTTTGCTGTGCAAGCTGGTGCAGCGAGGCGCGCTGGCCAGGTGTCATGTAATAGGTCTGCAGCCCTCGGCCATCGCCCTGGTCTATCAGTACCTGGATACTCTTTCGCTCGGTCGAAACCGATCCGCCGTGCCCGGTCGGAGTGTTCGAGAATCCAACCCGATCGATATTGGCTTGCTGTCCCTGGCGAGCCGCTAAGATCAGAGCGTGGCCTCTATTTAGGACTATTTGACCTAAGGTCACATCTCCCTGGTCTTGCCCGGCCGATGACCGCTGGACCACAGCGCCCTGCTGCATTCGTTGGACCGGCACAAGACCAGCGACCTGTGCGTCATCTCTTCCATTGCCCTTGCGTTCCACTATTGCTGTACCGGCGCTAAGAGCTTTAGCGCCCATTCGATCGGCTTCCTGTTCCAACCCTTCATCATTGTTAATCGGAACTCCGCCCATCATCTGCATCGTCGGTTGAACGCGACCCTGCGCCTGCTGGACCACATGCCAGGCCTCGTGGGCCAAATGCTGCTCCTGGCCCGGACCCACGTGAATTTCGCTGCCCTGCGCATAGGCCAGCGCGTTCAGTTGCGCCGGTTGGCTGGAGTTGTAGTGCACCTGGACGTGATCCATTGATATGCCGGAGAGCGACTCCACGCCGCTCTTCAGTTGCGGAGGAAGGCCGGAAGCAGAACCGGCCGATGCAGGTTCGTGCGCGGAGTCATCGCTTGAATCGGGCTCGGCGGCACGGCGTTGACGAGGATCGTCCTTCGCTTTTGCCTGGAGCTCTTCCTTCGGCTTTTTGGTTTGGAGCTTCTCTTCCTTGGGTTTGGTTTGGAGCGGCTGGCTCGCGCCGTTCTCCGCATCCCAATCGCAGGTTTCCGTCGATGCAGAATCGGCAGCATAGGCCTGCAGAGGACTGTCCTGACCAATCTCGAGAGCTCGATCGCTCTGCAGCAACACACCCGTGTCGCCGCCCGAGCGCAATTTTGCCTGCATCCGTGGGCTCTGATCGATGCTCCGCTGGAGTTGCGCCAAGGATTGCACTCGAGCGCTGGCGCCAAGCTCCCCGCCAAGTCGTGCCACTCTCGACTGATGAGGGTTACCCTGCGCGGCGGAACCTAGCGTCGTCCCACCCGCCGCCTTTGGCTGGTGCACGAGTTGCACCGGCTGAGGAGGCGTCTTCGATTCTTGAGTTACATGCTCCATTTCGTCTCTTGTGCATTCAGTGTATTAGCGGGCAAAGTGAGCCATAAAGTTAGCCCCCGAACTCACGTGTGCGAACCGATGCAGCCAGTGAGGTTGATCCTTTGCGGGTTGAGACAAAGACCGGTTCACAGCTCTCGATCCTCCAATCCGCATTCCAATCTCGGAGGGCAGTTACATCGCTCCTACACTCTTTGAGCGTTAGCGTATCTCTAGCGCTTGCTGCCCTTCACCTTTTTCTTGTGACTCGCAGTTGCCGTCTTCCCCATGATCTTATCTACAGCGTCTTGACCGGGCTTCTCTGAAGGCGGCCGGAAATGGCCCGAAGAGGCTGTGACAACCACATCGCCATCTAGGCTCTTTCGAATGGTTCCCGCGCAATCCACGTCAGGATCACCGCCAACAAGGGTTGGGTGCGGCAGTTTCTTATCCTCCGCGCGGATCGCAACGTGTAATTGATCGCTGTTAAGAACATACATATGTTCGTCGTCTTCCTTCGTGTCGAGGAATTTAGTCAATTGCTTCTCTGAACTGACGACTTGTTGAGATAACTGCTTATAGTCCATCATGCTTGCTGCCCGGCTCGCATGCACCGCAGCGTCGAGATCTACATTGCTCACCATGCCGGTGTTTGTAAAATCGCCTCCCCGAACCCGCGTATTGATGTCGTCAAATGTGTGATCCTCAAATAGCTTCGCATGGTCCCGATGTCTCAAGTCACCCCGAACGTGATCGTCGGCAACCATCAGCATTTGCGCCACATCTCCGGCATCGCTCGTCGCGGTGCGACTTGGCTGGCCAGGCTCAGACATGGACTGGGTAACAGCTATCCTGCCCATCACATCCGCTTCGTGCTCGAGCGCTTCGTCGTCGTTGATGGCAACTCCTTCCTTCAACTGCGCAGTCACCGGAACGCGATCCTGAGCCTGCTGGACCACGTGCCATGCCTCGTGAGGCAGATGCTGCTCCTGCCCCGGACCCACGTGGATTTCGCTGCCCTGCGCATAGGCCAGCGCATTCAGTTGCGCCGGCTGGTTGGAGTTATAGTGGACATGGACGTGATCCATC
>JAJZKY010000163.1 GCA_021803885.1 Planctomycetota bacterium | reverse complement strand
TTCCACCTTCGCTCTCCTGGTTAGCCAGCTACGCTTCCGCTCTCCCATCCTCGAAGCGTAACCACCACCCTCACAAGTGGGCCAGACTTAACTGCCACTCCTGGGCCAAACCAGAATGCCAAAATCAGCTTTTCCAGCGGAAGGGCGCAATGCCCCTCGGAGGTTGCCCCAAGCAGGACGTGGTCGACTCCGGCCCTCGCACGATTCTGCGAATCACGGGGGATGCCGACGCTCTGCGCAATCTGATCAGCAGTGGCAAAACCGATGCCGCGAATCTCTTTGGCTAGCGTGTAGGGGTTTTCCCGGACTGTCTGAATGGCCAGATTCCCATATGTCTTGTAAATACGGACCGCGCGGCCTGTACTCGCCAGAACTGAACCCCGACGAGTTGCTCAACGCCGATCTCAAGCAGAGGGTTACCAAGATCGCCCCAGCCCGAACCAAAATGCCTCTGACGCGTACTGCGGTCAGCGTCCTGCGCAGCATCCAGAAACAGCCCGCCAGAGTCGAAAAATACTTCGGGCACAAAGATGTATGTTATGCCGCCGCGTAGCAATACTTCAGGGCCGGATCAATAAATCCAGATTTGCTGGGGAAATTAAGCCACTCCGAGCGAATCGCAGTTTTCACAAGGTGAGCGCGACGGCCTAATTCTGCAGGTTTCGTATTCTGCAATTGCGGCGCACAAGCCGCACAATTGAGCCGACGCGATGGCGGAATTACGCGCCATGGAAGAGTGTGGGTACTGTTCGCGAGTCAGTCTACGCGAATCATGCTTCGCCGTATTGCTGAAAGTAAGTCTGAACTGGAAATGGCTGGATAGCAGAAAACTCTTTTCGTCCCACGGCCAGTTCCGATAGGAAGCTAACGTTTCCCGTTCAACTACCAATTGTTCCAGAACGACTTGAGCGCGTTCAAGAACTGTTCGCAGTTCGACGTGGACCAGGATGTATGAAAGTTATCCCGAAGAAGGTAGTACTGTTGATTAGCACACACAAACTTGCTCCTGTCTGCTTGCAGGATCCAGTTCATCACATTTGCGAAAGTGTCAGCATAGCTGGTGCCGAACTTGTCATTCGGCACGTTGTAGAGCAAGCCCTCGATATAGTACGACGGTGCGATGCCATTCTTGATGATCTTGTCATCGATGAGCCTGTTGCGCATATTCTTTACAATCCTAACCATCGGCTTTAGCCAAGATGCGGTTAGTTGATGCTTAGTCGTCATGTTTGCGGAATGCTGCGTCGGATAGTTTGCGATCAACTCGCGGGACTTGTTATAGAAGCAAATTCCGACATCGTACGATTCGTCAAAAATCCCTTTGAATTTGTAATACCGTCGATACTGGAGAGACGTGATAACGTCAGCTTTTCTGCGATTGCCATTTGCCGCTATTGAAATCGCCTTGTCGCCGACCTGGACAGCGTTCCCGTATTTATCGGTGAGGACTGTCAATACGTCCTTTCGGAAATCGTAGTATCCGTAGCTGCTGTTGCTGTAGACCTTATCCCAAGCGGCGACCTGATCCAAAGGGAGCTTAGACGTATCACTCTTGAACGTTTGGTTCAACTGAATGACAATGTCTACATCACTCTCCTTATAGACGTTGGTGTCATTACCATACGAACCTTGAAGAAAAACCTTGTAGTCCTTCTGTGCATACGGAACCGTCGACGCCTCGAGAACCTTCTTGATCTCGCTATATGTATCGCGCGAGCCTGCCACGGCGCCTTGGTGGGACCAAGTATCCAGTTGAGATTCAGGAATAGCCATTCACTTACCCCCCTTGCGGCATCAAGATCCCGCTCAGCGCATTCTCGCGTGTGGCGAATGACTCTCGGCCACGCTGCCAGAGGATGTTGAGTTTGTCCAGATTATGTTCCATGAAGTCCGTGGCCATTTCAGGCTGAGAGAAGGTATCGCTGATGCGAACGGTTGGAACGTCCTTGAAGAGGATTTCACGAAGCTGATCCATGGACTGCGTATTGATCTCAAGCGTCTTCTGGAGCAACTGCACGCTGGCCAGATACTTCTTTGCAAGCCTGATCTTCCAATCGCCCTTCGGTTCTGGATATACGCCTACACCTACGCTGACGACTCGGATGTCTGAGCGTTTCTTCTTCAACGCACGAACGGCATCAGCGATTGCATAGAGTGTGGGATTGTTGGCGCAGTAACCTCCGTCAATCAACTCGATGTTGTCGCCTGTCGAGGTGGAGACGAGCTTCCTGTCGAAGAAAGGGAAAGCAGAACACGAACCCTGCACGGCGTCGGCAATGCTCACGCCAAAACCGGGTGTGAATGTTCCTTTCCGACCATGAGCCTGCTCCATATTCCCCTTGAAGATCATCGGACGCTCATTCACCCAGCGGGTGGCCACGATGCCGATCCCTGTCTTTACATCCGTGAAGGCCTTGTTGCCGAAGATCTTCACGGAGAGTTTCGCCAGAGCCTGCGATTTCGCGTTGCGCCTGCGTTCTCTCATCACAGCTGGAACATGGTTCTTGTACAGATGATGAATCTCATCTACTGTGTACCCAAGGGCAAGTAGCGAGGCGATAATTGCGCCTGTACTGGTGCCGAATATTAGATCGAATCGCTGGTACAGGCGGCAGTTGAGCATCGCCTCAATTTCTTTGAGGACGCCGAGCGTGTAGAAGCCCTTCGCTCCACCCCCATCAAGCGCGAGGATGCGGCAGAGACCGTCAGGCCGGCAGACTGTCGTCAGTTGTTCCTGTTGCATGGCGCGGTGACCAAAATGAGACATTTTCCGCCAGTCTAGCGCTGGAATGCCTAAGCTACAAGATGATGTTGCTTAGTTCATCGGCTTTATCGTCTTTACCGCCGAGAAAAGGGCAAGAAATAGATTGCTTGACAGAGCCGCCTATGAAACCATGGTGTCGCTTATGCTCTTTAATCTAAGGTTGTCATGTTTTCCAATCTAGGATAAGCGCATGGATAGAAGACCTGCTCGATCTTTATGGGTTGCTGCGGTGTTCTCGGCCACCGTGATCTGTCTCGGCGGCTGCAAAACCTCGAAGGACGCCACGGCGGCCGCCACCCAGCTCTCTACTACCTCCAAGGCTCTCTCCAGCTATTACTCCGCGCTCGACAAGGAACTACAGGCCACAGACCAACTCAACATGCTGAATGAAGGTCTGAACGGTACCCCATTTGGTCCGAACACACAGGGGCAGATCCGCAACACAATGACCGCCATTGAGGAGCGTCATACCATCGCCGTTACATTGAGCCAGGTCGCCGACGCCTTCGGCAAGCTCACTGGTTCTAATGCGTCCGCGGACGCAGCCTCCTCCGCCGGAAAGCTGGAGGGCGACGTCGAGGGGCTCAGTTTGCTCCCCGGCGAGTTGAACTCTACCGAGAAAAATGTCCTCACCTCCGCCGTCCAGGGCGTGGTCAATCTCATCCAGCAGCACAAGGAACGCCAAGCTGCAAAGAAAATGGCTGGCGTCGTGAATGAGCTTGCTGTCCTCTTCGCCTCCGAAAAGAACGTGTATAACTCCATCAACGATCAGTACGCAGATTTGTCCAGCAGCTTAGCCCGAGAACTGGTGCGGGACCATCAGGTCGACACGTCCGCATTTGCGCCTTCGCTTGTGGCATCTGCGCTAGCGCCTTACTCTCTTACCGCAGAGCTGAGTGACGGCTTGAAAGCTCGCCTCGATAGGGAGGTTCCAAAGGAGATCGCGCGAGAGTCCGCCGAACTCAAAATTTCGCAGGAAAACGCCAGCGACGGCATGGAAGAGTCCTTGCAGGAAATGGCGAAGACTATCACCATTCTCGCGGCCGACAAACCGCTTGCGACCAACGGCATGGCTGACACCCTCGGCGTCGTAAACCGCTGGACTTCCACCATTCTGGGCAAGTAAGGATGAAACTATGCAGGATGCAATGATGGCACTCGAACAGAACTACATCACCATTCAGAATGTAGTGACTATGCTTCCTCTCAACGGTAACCAGTCCTTGCGCGACTCCCTCAACACCCAAATCGTGGCTGCGCGCAGAGCCTACTGGTCCTGTGTTAACAAGGCCTTTCACGATGATGACCCACAGGTGGCCGACCTCACAGCTCAACTTAAGCAGCAAACGCAGGCGATATACGATGCCGTGAAAAACTTGGGCGACATTGCCAACAATCTGAATCAAATTACGACCGCCGTGGAGACCGCAGCAAAGCTTGCCGCGCTCGTGTGATCTCCGCCTGAGGGCCCGCCGCCCTTTCGAGCGCATCAGTCCAAATTCACAGCTTCAAGGACTCGATCGCTGCGGCCGCGTGGTCGCAGCGGCGCTGATCCGTGAGATCTTCGCGGTGAGGGGTGGAGTTGTCCGCCAATTGCGAAGAATGCCCGATGCGAGGCCGTATTCATAGCCGAATTCGCGTGTATCGATTACGGAATTAAGGAACTTTTTAATGATCATTCTCATCGTTCCTCGGCGGAGGTAAGGATGCTTAGGGTCCACTACCAAAATCGCGCCAAATTACACATTCCCAATCACACCGAAGGGCAATTGGTAGGTTTCTTTGATGCGGTTGGCTGTCGACCCCAGCCATTGGATTTGATGCCCTGAAGCGCCAGATCGAAAAAGTCCCGGGCGTACGATGCTTGCGCCGAATGCACCGGGAATAATTACGCCATTACTACGGCGGTGGCGTTAGCGAAATTAAATAGATACTGCTTATCCAAGCCAAGCAGTTACAATCTCTGTGACTCATGACGCCCGAACAGAAAGCCCGGGAAAACATCGACCTGCTCCTGCAGCCGGCAGGATGGGTAATCCAGAACCGCGCTGACGCGAACATTGATGCGGCGCGTGGGGTTGCTATTCGCGAATTTTCTCTCGGGCATGGTTATGGGGAGGCCGACTATCTACTCTTTGTCGATGGTCAGGCGGCCGGAGTGGTCGAGGCCAAGAAAGAGGGTTCTACCCTCACGGGTGTTGAACTTCAGACCAAGAAGTACAGCGAGGGTATCCCAGAAGCCCTTCCCGCGCCCATCCGGCCGCTCCCGTTCTGCTACCAGTCCACGGGGATCGAAACGCGCTTCACCAATCGGCTGGAACCCGACCCGAGCAGTCGCCCCGTATTCTGCTTCCATACACCTGAGATACTTTCGCGCTGGCTGACCGACGAACTGGCCTCCCCAGGCGCGATGCCGAAAGCAAGGCTCCAGCAGATGCCGGCGATCATTGAAGATGGCCTCCGCCCGGCACAGGCCAAGGCCATCTCCGCGCTCGAAGAATCGCTCCGGTTTGGTCGCCGCCGTGCGCTGATCCAGATGGCGACCGGCGCGGGCAAAACCTACACCGCGTGCAACTTCCTGTACCGGTTGATCAAGTTCGCCGGAGCGCAACGGGTTCTGTTTTTGGTCGACCGTGGCAATCTTGGCCGTCAGGCGCTCAAGGAGTTTCAGGCTTTCCGCACTCCCGATGACGGGCGCATTTTCACCGAGCTATATAACGTGCAGCACATGCAATCCAGCCGCATTGATCCGGTCTCCAAGGTCTGCATCTCGACCATCCAGCGCTTGTTTTCCATGCTCAAGGGGGAGGAGCTGGAATCAGACCTCGACGAACTTTCCGGCTCATCGCTCGAAATGCTGCAGCGGCAACCGGAGCCTATCGGCTACAACCCGGCCATTCCCATCGACACCTTCGACGTCATCGTCACCGATGAGTGCCACCGCTCCATCTATAACCAGTGGCGGCAGGTACTGGAGTATTTCGATGCTTCGCTCATCGGTCTGACCGCAACTCCCTCCAAGCAAACTATGGGATTCTTCCATCAGAATCTCATTACGGAATACCCGTACGAAAAGGCTGTAGCGGACGGCGTCAACGTCGACTTCGACCTGTACAACATTCGCACTCTGATCTCAGAACACGGCAGCGTCATCAATGCCGGCTACCAGGTCGATTACCGCGACCGCGAAACACGTAAGGTTCGCTGGGAGATGGCCGACCAGGACATCCCTTATGACGCCGAAGAGCTGGACCGCCGCGTCGTTGTTCCCGACCAGATTCGCACAGTCGTCCGCACGTTCCGTGATCGGCTGTTTACTGACATATTTCCGGGCCGCAAGGAAGTTCCCAAGACGCTCATCTTCGCCAAGGATGACACCCACGCCGACGACATCGTGCAGATTCTCCGCGAGGAGTTCGGCAAGGGTAACGACTTTGCGCAGAAGATCACCTACCGCACCGGCGCGGCGAAGGTGAAGGTTAAGAAAACGGACAAGGACGGCAACGAGTACGAAGTCGAGGAGTGGAAGTCCAATGGCCTCAAACCGGAAGACCTGCTGAGCGAGTTCCGCACCGGCTACCATCCGCGCATTGCCGTCACGGTGGACATGATCGCCACCGGGACTGACATAAAGCCGCTGGAAATCGTCATGTTCATGCGGGCGGTCAAGAGCCGCACCATGTTTGAGCAGATGAAGGGTCGCGGCGCGCGCACCGTCACCCCGACGGAACTAAAGAGCGTGACACCGGACGGCACCACCAAGGATCACTTTGTCATCATTGACGCCGTAGGCCTGCGGCCGGAAGAAATGCAGGAGACGCAGCCGCTCGACCGCAAGAAGAACTTCTCGCTCGACAAGCTGTTCGAGCTGGTCACCTTTGGCAATCGCGAGCCGGATGTGCTCAGTTCCATCGCCTCACGGCTGGCGCGGCTCGACCAGAAGCTTACGCCCAATGACCGCACCGCGCTCACTGAGGCCGCCCAGGGCCAGCCGCTATCCGCTATTGCTGGAGATATTGTGACGGCGCTCGACCCGGACCGGCACATCGAGCATGCCCGGACGAAGCACAACACCAACGAGCCAACTGACGAGCAGGTGGCCCAGGCCCGCAAGGAACTGTTGCAGCAGGCGGCCAAGCCGCTTTCCACAAATCCCGCTCTACGCAATCTCATTCTGTCTGTGAAAAAATCCTACGAGCAGATCATCGACACCGTAAATCAGGATCAACTGCTCGAAGCAGGACCGGCAGAGGCCGTGCAGGAACGCGCCCTGCGCCTTGTCCAGTCCTTCGAGCAGTTCCTTCAGCAGCATAAGGACGAGATTGAAGTGCTACAGATTCTCTACAGCAGGCCCTACGCCGCCGGACTCTCGCTCAAGCAGGTAAAGGCGCTGGCCAGCGTGCTGGAAAAGCCAATGGACGGCAGCCCTCGCGCCACGCCGGACCAGCTTTGGCATGCCTATCAGCGTCTGGATGGCACGCACGTCCATGGCAGCCGGACTGAGGTCGCGGCCGATCTGGTCAACCTGGTCCGCTTTGCCCTCCGGCAAAAGGAGGAACTGCTACCGCGCCGCTCAGAGGTGGAGCAGCGCTTCACCGCATGGCTCCAACAACAGCAGGGCGCGGGCGTCACCTTCACTGCCGATCAGCTTCGCTGGCTGGAGGCTATCCGCGACCATATTGCCGCAAGCCTCGCGGTGGATGAAGACGACTTTGATCTCGATCCGTTTATCCAGTGGGGCGGTTTGGGCAAGGCGCAGCAGGTCTTCGGCGACAGGTTTATGCCACTGCTGCAGGAGTTGAATGAGGTGCTGGCGGCATGAGTGATTTGCCGAAGGGATGGGTTCATACACATCTAGAAGGTGTAGTCGAAATAAGAGACAGTGAAAGAGTTCCGATCAACTCCCGCGATAGGGAGTCACGTAACGGAAACGTTCCATACTTTGGCGCGACGGGACAAGTTGGCTGGATCGACGATTTCATCTTTGATGAAGAACTTGTACTGCTGGGCGAGGACGGCGCGCCGTTCATGGACCCACTCAAGCCAAAGGCCTATCTCGTATCAGGAAAGTCTTGGGTAAACAATCATGCCCATGTGCTGGTGGGCTTGACTGGCATTAACAACAAATTTTTGCTTCACCAACTGAACGCGACGAAGTACGACGAATTTGTTAGTGGCACGACTCGCCTGAAGCTTCCGCAAGGGACGATGAAGAAGATTCCCCTGGTAATCGCTCCTGCGACTGAGCAAACTCGGATCGTCGGCGAGATTGAAAAGCAGCTTTCGCGGCTGGATGCTGCGACTGCAGCGCTGAAGCGGGTGCAGGCGAATCTGAAGCGGTATCGCGCCTCTGTGCTGAAGGCCGCTTGCGAAGGGCGACTGGTTCCCACGGAAGCCGAACTCGCCCGCAAGGAAGGCCGCGACTATGAGTCCGCTGACAAGCTACTCGAACGCATCCTCCGCGAGCGCCGCTCCCGCTGGGAGGCCGACACGCTGGCAAAGATGATCGCCTCCGGCAAGCCCCCAAAGGACGACCGCTGGAAGCAAAAATACAAAGAGCCCTCTGCACCCGACACTACCGGATTACCCGCCTTGCCCGGGGGCTGGTGCTGGGCAAGTGTCGAACAACTCGCGGCAGCCGAAGCAAACGCTCTAACTGACGGTCCCTTCGGGTCAAATCTCAAGACAAGTCATTACACTGCTGATGGACCTCGTGTGATCCGCCTCCAAAATATTGGGGATGGACAATTCCTCAATGCCAAAGCTCACATTGCAGAGAGCCACTACAAGAAGCTCATTAAGCATGCTGTTCATGCTGGCGACATTGTTATCGCTGCGCTAGGAGATCCAGCTCCGAGGGCTTGTATGGTACCCATGATCGGGCCATCGATAGTTAA
>JAJZKY010000162.1 GCA_021803885.1 Planctomycetota bacterium | reverse complement strand
CCGCGGTAATGTTCCAGAGTTCATTTTTAACATCATAGACCAATACACTGTCAGTCCAATTCAGAAGGGTTGGGACAACATGGCCCACGCCTTTGCCGGACCGGCTGGCACCGGATACCAGTTGATGTTCCGGGCCATTGTATGTCAGCAGTTCCTTACCCAGTAATCCCGCAACTGTACCGTGGCCGGATAGTAAGCCGGCCTTCCGGATGTGGGCACGCGCCGCCCAACGATCGCGGCCTATCACATCGACCGCCGGCGGACCTTGCCGCCGGAAGACAATTAACAGCGCCGTCGTCGGCAGCATTAATCCCAAGGCTATCAGGCCGGCTTGGTTGAAGGCCTGTGAATGATCCCTACCGTACTTCTCATACCAGCCAAAAACATCCCAGGGCGGATAGAGCATTAAGCGTCCAATACGGATTCCCCAGCCCAGCTTGGGATTATCGCCCAGCCGATAGGCGGCCCACTGGATGCCGACCACGAGGCCCAGCAACATCGCCAGCGCGTACAATATTAGAATCCATTTGCGACTCATTGGTGAACCTCCGGTTCCAGATTCTGGACGTGATCAAAGAGCGTGCGTTCAGGCAACCGACTATTGGATTCCAAGGCCAGCTTACCGGATCTATCCAGGCGAAGCGTTACCGTATTGCCCACACGGATTGAACTTAACAGGCGCGTTTGGTGGGTGACATAAATCTTCTTTGGCGTCGTGATCATTGCCAGCGGCCCGGTATGAAGTTCCCGCGAACCGGCGTATCGGCCCGTGATCGTCACCTCGCGTGGCAGCCGGACAGCGGGCCGTTTGAATTCGCCGGCGATGTCCGTAAGAACCTGCCGGTATTCCACCGATCGAAGGTGGGCCATGGCCCCGACTTTGAATGTAATGGCCTTCTGATCCGGGCCGGTAAATTCGGCCAGTCCCTGACCCACCAGCCATTGCCGACGACGTTCGAGCGCCTGGGCAAACTGGCCGTTCCAAGATGATTGGGGCGTCTGGCCCGATTGACTCGGATGGAGTCTCGACGTCAATTGGGAATCCAGCCAGGTAAACGCCCGTGCATCCACCTGCTGATCCAGACTGTACGCCGAGACAATACAGAGATCGGTCTGGCCACGTCGCGCGGCGGTGAATTTCTCAAAGACCGGGGCATCAATTCGGAACTGGTTTTCCGCCACTTGCTGCACACCTGCACCGTTATGCCCGGCGACAAAGACCAACTTGGCGGTTGCCGACCGAATCCGGGCGGCGGACTGATCCGGTGTAACTTCCGAACGCTGCTTGGCCAGAAAGGCTCCATGATCCACCGTGGTGTAAACGCCACCATGGTTCTGCGCCACCATTGTTATTTCCCGGGCGAGAACATTCTGCCGATGAGCTTTTGATCCCAATTCGACCACAGAACCAGATTGTGCCCGGCGGAAGTTCTCATCCTCGGGCACCTGACTGTAATAGAGTCTGCCGGTGCAATCCCGAACCACCACAAACCGTCGGTCACTGATCTCATCGACACTCCCCTTGGCCACCAATGCGCTCAGAATCGGTTCGGCCAGAGCATCTCTGGTTCCCAGCCGCTCAACATATCCTGCCTGGTTGCCCAGTGTTGCGTAAAGGACTTTGATGATGTCGTTGCGTTGGCCCAAGTCACGGAGCTTGAACCCAAATTCCGGGTCTAACATCCACCATGTTCCTTTGCCCTTCTTTGCCAGGTCCATGGTCTGGAGGAACTGCAATCGCCCCAGTATGCGTGTACGATCATCGGCACCAAAGCCGATGCGTTTATCGGGATGCAGATCAATTTTGCCAGATTCCAGATGCCGTTCAACCATCCGATCTAAAGCGGTGAACCGTTCAGCCTCAATCTGGCTGTCCTGCTCCCGCCGGATGTCGTCAGCGCTGCATGGACCAAGTATTTCGGTGGCCACCTCTTCGGCTCGTCGGCGAATGCCGTAAGAGACATATTGCCGGGGGATAACCAAGTCTGTATTGTCTTGTTTGATTCCCCGACACAGGATGTGGGTATGCGGGTTATCCGTGTTGTAATGATTGACCGCCAGCCACTGTAATGGCGTTCCCAAGTCCCGTTCGACCCGGGCCATGACGGTGCGGATATACTTATTCGTATCCGGCAAGTCACCGGCATTTTCAGCCGAGACGATCAGGCGGAAATGATGCCGGTCCTGCTCCCATGTCTGGACGATCTGCCGGGCATCCAAGTCCTCCTGCGTGGCGTCATAGAAGACCCCATGCTGGCCATCCAGACTGGCGCTTTCTCGGCCTACATACGACACATGCCGTAACACGCTGCCGTGAACTTTGCCGGGGCGATGGCGGCTCACATGAACCTTCACCACCACCCGTTGCAAACGATCAAAGCCCGTACCCTGGCCAGTTCCACGACCGGCTTTGCGAGCCTTGGATGCGGCGGAACTTCGACCCTTAAAGCCGGCGAGTCGGCGTGCCAACTGACTGTTGATGCTGGGTTCACGGGCGTGGCCGGATCCCGTGCGGCCAAGGCGATCCCGATCATACGGATCGGGTCGGATGGGTGATGGCTGGCCGTTCTGATCAGGCCTGCCGGAACGGCTACGACCGCTTCTGGAGGCTCGTTTGGGATGTTGATTGGATCGACTCATTGTACACCTCCCAATTGAAACAAGACGGCTGAAAATAGTGGAACCCAGAAGAACCCACGAAAACGCACTGGGTTCCTCGTAAGTAGCGTTAAAACAAGCAGATACAGAAATCTGGGTTCCAACTCCTTTATCCTGCCTTCCAATTTTAATTTGTATTTCATGGGCATTTTCTATTCCAACTCATTTACGCTTGTCATTACTAAAGTTATTAACGACAATTATACCTAACGGAATCCAAACGTCAAATCGGGGGTGATTGGAGAGCGTTCCGATGGCCGGACATGGGCCAGCCAGGGCATTGAATCCGGGGTACCTTGCAGGGGCAAGGGCAATTCAGAATGGGGGCGGCTGTGGAGCGGGCGGAGCGTTCGGCTGGCATGGCCATGGGGCTGGCGGCACACCGAAACGAGGCGTACTGGGTAGATGCCAGCCGATGGAAAGGGGTCGATATGGCCTGGCTCCGAGGGTGGCGGCGGGGCAACGGTTGGATGGCCTGACGGCGTGATCCGGCAATCATATCGGGCATGAGTTGGGCGTATCCGGCGGGCAATTTTTCGGCATCAAGGATGGGGGAGGCACAGGCGGTAGTGTGCCTTCATGGTTGCCGGATTCGCTTGAGTTTCAGGGCTGGGTTGTGGCATCCTGAGATACCTTGGCCAAGGTGTTGGTACGGCTTTGGCCAGCCATTTCGGAAGCCCATATTCCATGCCAATGGCACAGCCCAAACCAGCCAGTTGGGTCCCGTAGTGGCCATGTACACCACCAAGTGAAAAGACCGCAACCGAGCGCCGGCAAACAAGGCTCGCTTGGCTTCATCGACCCGGATATAGGGAAGTTTTTCCTGCTTGAGCCAGTCCTCCACCTTTTGGCGGAATGGAATTTTGGGGGCGTTTATGCCAACATCCTCCGCCGGGATCGGCGCGGGGAATGGGGCTACCGCCAAGGCCGTATCGCCGGGGCCGGATAATGCTCCATCCGGCCTGCTGGCCGGTATGATCCGGTTCTTGTTGTCGGGCGTTGTCGGCATTGCGCCGACATCCTCGGCCATACCATGGCCGGGGATTTCGATGATGGCGGCAGCAACAATTGACCCGGCATCCGATGGGTCCCGGCGCGCCGGGACGTCTCCCTGGCGGGATATTGCAGCCGCCGTATCGGGGGAAGTCGCCTGTGGATCATCAACCTGTGTGTTCATTAGAATTGCCCGGGTATCCGGTTGATTGACCGGCAGCTTTGCCGGTTCAGCGGCCAGTCCATTGTTCTCCCGCATGGCCGCATTAACGGATTCGAGCAATGGAAAATCGCCCGGCTGGGTCATTCGATAACGCCGGATCGGGCGGGTCTGTAATCGGTAATAGTTTCGCATAATGGTTCTCCTGTTTACTGGTAGCATCGTCAATACCTTTGCGGTGTAAACCGGCGGGGGTTTGCGTGTCCTGCAAAACCCCCGCCATGTTCACAATCCGCTTAACCAAGTCTTTAACCGGCCGCCAGCGTTAGCGCCCTCTGGTAGGCTTCCTGCTTGGCATGATGCGAGCTGCCAAACCAGATGGATTCCAGTTGATGGTCGGCCTTCTCAAGGGTATTGGCGCCCTTAAAGTTTCGCTGGTGGTCAAAGTATTGGCTTACCGCGTTGTAGGCCGCCCAAGCCGTGCCGGTAACACCCGGCAGGGTATTGGTGGCATTGGTAAAATTACTTTGAAACTGATGGAATATTTTTCGGCGGCGCATCTCCGCCCGTTTGCCCGTGGTTAGCGGTACACTGGCGGTAAAGTACCCTTCCAGTTCTACACCGGTCATCTGCTTATCGAGCATGGTATGCAATTCGGCATCAAATTGGTCAAACCGGGCATGGATGATGCCCAACTTCTCACGGGCTTCCGATACCCGTTCGGATAAGCTGGGGCGGTGGCGGATACTGATGCCTTCGCCCAGTCCATTACGTAAGGCCAAGTTGAGCGTATTTTGGCAAACCACCCGTATAGTGGTGGGAAACAGCCGCAAGGCCTTGGAACCGTCATGGGAGTTGGTAAGCAGAATATAGGGCTGGATCGCATCCTGCGTACCAGCCATATACTCGGTGGGAATACGGGCCAGCATCCAGACTACCCGGCCATCCTTTAATGCGCCGGCAGTCTCAAACATGGCCAGTTTGTCGGCCACCAGAGAGTCCATAAAATCTTATGTGGCGCAGGTCGTTATGTGGCGTTCAGTGCTCAAACAAGTCATTTTGGCGTGAATCGGCGGCGTCGGACGCCACATAACGAAGACTCACAGCGATTCCAAGAATGCCATAAGTCCGGCGTCGTCCCGCCATCGCTTGCGTGGCCGCTTGCCGGGCAGTTCGCAGAGCGCCAGCGCCTGCGCTTTCATCTCCAAGTCCACCTCTGCGTACACGTTTGTAGTGGCCAGCGACACGTGCCCCAACCACGCCCGGATAGTGTTGATGTCCACCCCGGCACGCAACAAGTGTGTGGCCGTGGTGTGCCGCAGCGTGTGGGGGCTGACCCGTTTTTTTGCCAAGGCGGGCATCGTCTCAGCTACCACGCCGGCATATCGCTCGACGATGGCGTGAATGCCAAAACGTGTCAGCGGTTCGCCGCGGCGGTTGATGAACACGTGTTCGTTCTGGGCACGTCCGCGTAAACATGCATGCAAGAGCGCCGCAGTTTTTTTCCAGAGCGGGCAGCGGCGATCTTTGTTGCCTTTGCCGTGAATGAGCACCGATGATCTATCGAACTGTGGCGAGCGTCCCAAGGTGAGATCGCCCACCTGCACTTGCGCGACCTCGCTGGCCCGCGCCCCGGTGTTGTACAAGAACATCAGCACCAGATGGTCCCGGGCACCTTGGTCGGTGGCCTGATCGGGTGCGGCCAAAAGGCTGTCCACTTCGTCCTTTTCAAGATATGGAACCAGCGGTCGCGATGTCTTCTTGAACGGGATGCTTTCCAGTTCGCCGGACCACTTGAGGTATTCGGGCCGGTGTCCGGCAATAAATCGCGCCAGGGAATGAACGGCAGCCAGCCGCTGATTGCGCGTGGCCACACTGCACTGGCGATTCTCTTCCAAGTCATCCAGGAATGCACGCACGCAGTCACGCGTGAGGTCCTCGACCATCAATTGATCCAGTGGCCTTTTAGCAATTTTCGCTGCAAATGGCAGAAGCAGGCGCAGCGTGTCTCGGTAACTTTTCTGCGTATTGGGCGAGAGATTGCGGTCTCCCACGAGATATTCCAACAAGAATCGTCGGATCCACGGGCTTAACAGGTTTGTGTCAGACATGAATATTCTCCTTGATTACGTAGTTCTCAAAACGCTGGCTGGCTTGCTGAAGCAGTTCCGGCGTCATAGTCAAATACACTTGGGTGGCTTGGATGTAGACATGCCCCAGGTACGTTGATAACTGCGGCAGTAACTTCTGGACATTGGCACCTTGCCGATACCAGGCGGTGAGCCGATGCACGGCGAAGGTGTGGCGCAGATCGTGCAGTCGCGGCTGGAAGCACCCGCCGTCGGTACGCGTGATTCCAGCACGCCGACACAGCTTGCGATAAGCCTGCTGTAGGGCCCTTATCGTGATCCGACTGCCCGTGCGTGTGATAAAGAACGGACTGTCCGGCGACATCACGGCGTGCCGCTGCACGTACGATTGCAGCGCCTGCTGCAAGGGCATGCCAATAGGCACCAACCGCGTCTTACCGAATTTACTGCGATGCACTGTCATCACCGAGTTCATGAAGTTGACATCGGCGCAATTCAGATTGATTAATTCCCGCACGCGAAGGCCTGTCGCATACAACGTGATCAAGGCCAGAGCGAAGGTGTCGGCTTCCAGGCAAGACCATCGGGGACGTGGCGCTTTAGCCATGCGCACCAGCGTTTGGAGTTCTCGGTGCGAATAGATGTATGGAACGAAAGCTGGTGGACGTTTGGGCACCACCGCCGGCAATGGTGACCGCGTAATATGACCGCGCCGAAGTGCATATTTGAAAAAGACGTGAAGGACATAATATTTGCTGTGCCAACTGCGCGCCAACGGCTTTCTGCTCCCTAAGAACGCTTCGACCTGATCCGACGTGATGGCATCTAAATTAACCGTTTCTCCCACGAAGCGGCCAAAGGCGCGGAGCAAATATCCGGGGGACCGCTGCTCTTCACCCATGGCCCGACGGTGGGCGATATATTGTTCGACCAGTGCTTGGATCTTCATAGCAGGCCCTCCAGGTCCAGTTCAGCTACTTGCCGGAGACCCGCCAAGTCCACTTTGGCGTAGATGCGCGTGGTATCTGGGCATGTGTGCCCCAGATGATCACCGATTTGCTTAAGCGAGAGGCCTTGGGCTAAAAGATGCGTGGCACATGCATGACGCAAGATATGAGGTCCGTAGTGGGCAGTCGTCACGCCCAATAGTCGAAGGCGCCGCGCGACGGTGTGCCAAAGAACCTTAACCGGCCGAAAGGGCACCTGCAGGGATAGAAACACCTCGCGGTGGTCCGAACGCGGGCGAGCCTCTCTGAGATACCGCAGCACCGCATCGCCCACCGTCCGGGTCAATGGAAAGATGCGCGTTTTGCGCGTCTTGGAACATGAGACTGACAGCCGTTCCGCTTTCCAGTCAAAATCATCCAGCCGCAGTCGAGTGACTTCACTTTGCCGCAGCCCGTAAACCGCGAACAGCATCAGAATCGCGCGATCCCGAATGGAGCGTGGATCGTCGCCTTCGGTCAAGGCGAGTAGATGTTGGACGTCATTCCATGACGGGGGTGCGTGTAAGGCGGCCAGTGAATAGACACGCGGACCGCAGATAGCGGCGGTCAATCCCGGCGGACACTTGTGGTGCATTTCAGCCCATCGAAAAAAGCAACGAACACGCGTAGCAATAGACTGAATCGACTGCCGTGTATATCCATGGCTTCGCGCGAATCCGTCAAACGCCGTGCTGAGAGCATCGGCGGTCACCTTGGCCAGAGAGTCGTTGGCCGGCTGAACATACAAAAGGAATCGCTCAACCAAACGACGGCGTTCGTGTTGTGCGACCTCCGACAATCCACGCTCGTTGAGCATGTAGTCATCAAATGCCTTCAGCAGCGGCTCAAACTGACTAAGGTGCATGGGTTCTGGCTTCAGACGGCCAATGAACTTGAGCCAGCGAATCGCCCGCCACAAGAACATGGACTCGGAATGTGGCCCCGGTGTCCACTTCTTGTTGCTTGGACACCGCTTGGCCCAGCACTTGGCGGCCTGACGGACTTGTCGAACTGAGACGCAACGCTTCCGACGATCATGGAGCGAGAGTCCGTCAACAATAGCCAGCAGATGGGCCGCTTGTTGCCGGCGCGCATCACGGCACCAGCCGCCATCGGCGAGCATTTGAAGATATGCCATGCGCTCTTGGAGCAGGGGTGCCGAAAGATGCCGTGACAGCGCGGTGGGACGTACATACAACTGATCAAACATAGACGAACCTCCGTAAATTAATGTGAATACGAAGGTTCAAGTCTATCCGTTATGTGGCGCAGCATTTTACGTAACGCGTGCCAGCACCCCGTTTCCTCCTGCTAAACCACATAACGACTTGCGCCACATAAGATTTTTTATGTGGTGCACCACATAAGAAATCAAAACAATCCTTATTTTGAAAGATACGGTAATGGTCGGATACTACGCCCAGTACCGTGCCGGTATCCTTGCGGACATTGGCATACTTGTGGCGTACCAAAGCCTCTTTGCCCAGTTCCCGGTCAAAGGCCTTGAGTTCCCATTGTTCGACCTCCCAGTTCAAACGCGCCAGTTCAATGGCCTGGGCGCTGGTAACGGCATTGGCCACTACTTGGCCAAGTTTGTGCCATGCGGGCGTACCGGTCACGAATACCGCCGGTTGTCCAGTGGTCATATCCAATTCGTGTGATTATGCGGAGCTCTGCATAATCGCATTTATGCGCAGTCCATGATTATGCGGAGTGAGGCAGGTATGAGATTATGGACTGACTGAGGGACGCTGATTTCCACGCACTCGCCATGTAGAACAGCTCC
>JAJZKY010000161.1 GCA_021803885.1 Planctomycetota bacterium | reverse complement strand
CTATTTTCCGAAGAATCTGCACGGTCAGGCCAAGGACAAGATACATCAGATTTGGATGGCGGCAACGGAAGCGGATGCCCACAAGGCCTTTGATCTGTTCGTGCAAACCTACCAGGCTAAATACCCCAAAGCAGTAGCATGCTTAGGCAAAGATCGTGAAGCGTTATTGGCTTTTTATTATTTTCCAGCAGAGCATTGGGTGCATATCCGCACCACCAATCCGATCGAAAGTGTCTTTTCAACTGTGCGGTTACGCCACGACAAGACGCGGAACAATGCCAGTCGGAAAGCCTGTCTGGCGATGGTCTTCAAGCTATGTCAGAGTGCCCAGAGGGGCTTTCAGAGACTCAATGGCTCGGAATTAATCCCGGAGGTATTGGCCGGAATCAAATTCGAAAACGGAGTCAAACAAATTGCCGCCTGATTGCCCCAATCCACAACATTTGACAGTAACTCCGCCGTCGGCCAGAGGACCACCTTCACCATCGACGCCTACGGCAATATCACCCAAGTCCAGCAGCCTGGCGGCATCATCACCAGCTATACTTGGAACACGCCCATCTCCGGCCAGCTCATGATGAGCCTGGCCTCCTTCACCGATGCCCGCGGCCACACCACCACGTATAATTACGCCAAAATGAACGACAGATCCTATCGGCTCGCATCGATCGTCCAGCCTACGGGCATCTTCACCTATACCTACGATACCGCCAATAACCGCCTCCAGAGCGTGGCGGACCAAAACGGCAACGTTTCCACCCTTACCTACGAAGGCAGCACCTTCAACCGCATCGGCTTCCAGGATGCCAACGGCCACACCACCACCTGCGCGTATAATCCATACGGCCAGATCATCGCCCTGCAGGACCCGTTAGTACTACAGCGCGAAATTAACCTGTATCACAGCGTCGCAGAGAGGCGAGAATAATGCCGAGGCGGTGAAGATGCCGTAAGGTTCGTTTGCGGTGGCTGCGGCGGGCTTGGGCGTTGCGACTCTGAAGATAATGGATTTCCCGTGCGGTTTTTTCAAGTAATCTCTGGGCTGGTTTGGGGGGAAGTTGACAGGCTTGGATCATGGCGTTGGCCGCCAGGCGGACTTGGCAGACGGTCAATTCCGTTTTTTTTTACGTCCTGGGTTTGAATTTCGGCCAGAAACAGCAGGGTCAGCGAAGAGATAATCAGGTGGCGTTTCAGGGAAACGTAGTTGCGTACCTCAAAGTGATCCATACCCAGTTCAGATTTTTGATCCTCAAAGCACCGTTCAATGGCGTAGCGTGAAAAGCCCACGCGCATGAGTTCCTCCATAGGAGTGTGGACGGCACCATTGGAGACAAAGTATTTGATCTCCCGGTGATGCCGCATATTGCGCGCCACCAGCAACAACACCGGCCTGGAGGGAAGCCCCTGATGGCTGATGTAAAATGTGGCGACCTTGGCTTCCCATACCACGGGGCCTTTGGCGCTGTCTTTGACGTAAAATCCGACCCACGGCTGCCGCCGGAACACCGGGGAGTGCGCCACGAGATTATCCACCCGGCTGGCCGGTGCGGCAGTACGTTCGAGTTGATGTCCCAACTCACAGTGATGGGCTTTACGCAGAGGCGCTGGTTCACGGCACCAGCCGTGGAAATTCTTCGGCACCTCCCCAACATAAAGCTGGCCCCGCTGGCCCAGTTCCGCATGATATTCCGGAATGTTCCCATAGCACTCATCAAATGTGATCCAGGGCAAGACCACGCCGTTGGCCCGGCTGCGGTCCAGCAATTCCAGAGATATTTGCCATTTGGGGCGGTGCACCATGCCCTCCGGAATGCGGGCCTCTCGGCAACGCTGTTGATCGGATGCCCAGTCTTCCGGAATAAACAATTCTCCGTCCAGCAACACGCGGTAGCCACAGGGCTCGCAGCAACTCAAATGCACGCTGACGACACAATTATCCTTCTTCCCGGTGGAGCCGCAGTACTGCCGTTTAATTCCCGGCGTTTTCTTGCCCTTTTTGGCATAGGTGGTTTCGTCAACTTCACCTACCATTTTCGGGGTGGCGTGACATGCCGCCACCCGCTGCTGGATTTTGTTCCGCAGCCGATTCTCATCCCACTTGGCGTCGGCCAGAAACTGCTGCAACGAACGCGGGCCGACGCCCGATGCCAACGCGATCGGTTCGATACTTTTACGCGGCAGATCGCTCAACTGGCCCCGGATATAGTGCCCCAGACTGGCCCAGGATTCACACCGGCCGAAACAATCACTGAAAGGTTCCAAAAACTCAGCCAGACGTGGCCCTAACGACTTGATCGCTTTGGCATCCATACCACCACATCCCGTGAAAACACGTCCTTACCATGCCTTCTTCGGCTCTCCTGTGGTATTTTCTTGAGCCAATTTCTCGCTGTAGTAATAGGCTCCTGCTGCTATTTGGCCGTTACGGCACACCACGGTTTGTGCGATCCGACAATGGCCCGGAGTTTATCGCCAAGGCCCTGATGCGGCGGCTGAAACAAGCCGGAGTGATTATACGGCACATTGCTCCTGGCAGCCCATGGCAAAACGGAAAGAATGAACGGTTGAACGGGACGTCGCGTCGGGAGTGTCTGGATATGGAAACGTTTGGTACCGTAGCGCATGCACAGGCCGTTTGCCAATTGTATCGTCGGGAATACAACCGGCGACGTCCACATTCAAGTCTGCAATACCGTACGCCCGATGAGTTTGCCATGCGCAACGCGGGGGCGGCTTCTTCCACCCGCCCCCGAACCCCATATGCGCTAACTTAAGTTTACATATGGCACGAAGGCGGGTATATTTACCTGCACGAAAAACATGCAGCAATGGATGGCGCGGTCGGACGAACAGTGGGGGCTTTTGGCCGAGTTGATGCCGGATGGATGGGAAACCAAGGCCCGGGAACTCGGGGCCTTGAAGCGGACACGGAACGTGAAGAACCCTTCGGCATTGCTGCGAATGCTGCTGCTGCATGTGGCCGACGGATGCTCACTACGGGAATCAGCGACGCGTATTACTCTGGCGGGATGGGGAAAAGTGTCGGCGGTGGCGGTATTCAAGCGTTTGCGGGCCTCCGAACGTTGGCTGGCGTGGCTGGCACAAGCCTCGTGGAATCGGGAGGTATCCTTCTCGGGCGGCCGCCGCTTTTTGGCGGTAGACGCCAGCAGTGTTCGTGAGCAAGGGGAAACCGGCAGTCTATGGCGGGTACATTGGTGCGTGGACCTTGGTAGTTTGAGTTGTACACATTTCGAGCTGACCGACGTGCATGGCGGTGAAAAATTCGCGCGCTTTCCACTGCGGGCCGGAGATGTGGTGATGGGGGATCGCGGCTATAGCACGCCTACGGGGGTGGAAAGCGTCAAAAGCCGGGGGGGCGAGGCGCTCGTGCGGCTCAATCCGATGGCCTTACCGTTATACGATCAAAAGAATGGGAAGCGAATCGAAGTGTTCAAACGCATTCGTGGCCTGAAGGTGAGGCAGGCTGCCGCATGGACTGCCTGGGTCAAGGGGCCAAGCCAGTGGTATAAAGGCCGGCTATTGGTGGTCAAGCGAAGCCGCGTCAGCGCGTTAAGGGAGTTGCGTCGCCGCCGCCGTGCGGCCAGCCGCTGTGATCGTAAGCTGGGGCGTTTGGGGCGGATGATGGCTCATTACGTCATGATTTGGACCAGCGTGGATGCCAGGGAAATGCCTAACCGCGAGGTGTTCAGAGCCTATCGGCTACGCTGGCAGATAGAACTGGTGTTCAAACGTATGAAATCCATTATGGGGCTGGGGCTGCTTCCCAAGCGAACTGACGGCAGTTCACGGGCTTGGCTAAACGGCAAATTATTTGTCGCCTTACTGGTGGAAAAGCTCTGGCGACAAGCCGAGCATTTTTTCCCCTGGGGATATAGCGATCCAACCGCAGCGAAGCCGCTGGCGTGAACAGGCCATGATCTTCAGAGAACTGGTGTCCACCATTATTCCGCCCATCGGCTTGGAAAACGTCCTGCGCTACCGGCCCACGATTCGCCGGGGGCTGTGCCACGGCAAGAGAAAACGAAAACCCGCATCGTGAAGTTAGAGCCTATGAGGGCTGGGTGTGGCCTGCGCGCTACTGCACTCCCGTTGCCGAACCATCCTGCTTGCGAGCCCACCATACGTTATGTTCATCCCGCACATCCGGCCCCAGAGCTTCGGTCACCACCTTCCGCACGGATGCAAAGTGAAAGTCATCTCCGGCGATAATGCCGCCTGGCCTCACCTTGCGAGTCCAGCTCCGCAGGGACGACCTTACGCCATCTTCTGAATGGTTGTCGTCGATAAAGACCATGTCCAAGGTTGCGTCGGCAAACTGGCGGGCGGCCACGCTTGACGCGGCGTTGATAGTGATGAGCCGCATGTTTGGCCTATCGACATGTATATTTTTATAATAAGCCGGCATGGATGGCAATCTATGGCCATCCATCGTACCATCGTAATTGCCGGTAAAAGATTCGACAGAATAAAGGGTCAAATCGCTGTTGAGGCATGCGATCGCCACCGTCAAGATCGAGCCGCCTTCGTAGCTTCCAATTTCAACCAGCTTGGCTCCCGGCGGCAGATTCTTGGCCAACCTGATGTAGGTCGACAGGCTCGATTCAAGAGACATAAATGTCGTTACATCGCCCCTCAATCGGGCTAAAAATGACCGTCCGATCCGATCCCAGAGTACCGCTGGCGCATTGCCAAAATCTGTCAGCCGCGAGTAAAAATACAATAGATCATCCAATAGATGGTATGACTCCGGCGGCAGGTAAAGAAACGGATCCATCGAAAGCGCCGTCTCGCATCCGAAAAAAAGATTATACAGGAACCAGCAATACGGCGCTATCTGGCCTGTCCATCCCGCTCGCAGCTTTTCGCTGTGCGCCCGATTCCAGAACTTGTCGGTCCCTCCACAGTGAATCGTCCGTTGTCGCTGCCGTCCGGCCGAGTGGTTGAGGAGAACGCCGTCCTCGCAGCTTAGGATGGTGTCCCAGTATCGCCAGTGCTGGCTCCAAAGGTCGTTTGGCAACGCCTCCATCCCTTCCTCGCCAAGCTGTTTATAAATGACCGCGTTCAGTATGCCCTGGTCGCCATGTCCCTTGTAGAGCTTCGCGAGTTGGGGACCGTACTCGGCCTCGTTGGTACACGCCACAGCTTCCGCCAATACTGAAAGTGTTCGCATGTTGACCGGTATCACGCAAAACGACGTCGATATATATCGGCGGCAGAACGCCGGCTTCGCAAAATTGTAGGCCCTGTATCCAGACTCAGCGTAGTCAACTCCTCCGCCGTCTTGTCCACCCATAAATTTGCCGGAACTCGTCGCCTGCCTTGCAATGTCATCGATTGAAGAACAAAGCAGGCAGTCTGCATCGATCCCGCAGACCACGTCGTAGCCTTCGCGTACCAACCGATCCAGCAGGTAGGTTTTTAACTGCCATGCACCTAGGACACGCCCGGGAGCATCCAGCGAACTGGCATCCAGAATCGCAACATCCTTCAACAACCGCTTCTGCGGCTCCGTCATACCGGTCGCATATTTGCAGTTATCCACGACGTATATGTCGCTTTGGGGGTGATAACGTCGGATGGAGTTCACCGTCGCCAGTAGCCCTGGAAAGAACAATTGGTCGCCAACAGTTGCAAACGCCAATTTAAGCGGCATCAGCGGCTCCGCAAGGAAGGTCTGAAGCCGCTTTAATCGACCGATGGATTTTGCACACCGACTTCATGCCACCCCCGCCAAGTACCCCTCGACTGCTTCGATCACCCGCCCGGGCTTGATCATCGCCATGCACTGCGGAATCACCAAATCCTCGCGCACCGGTATCGGCCTTTCGCAAAGATTTACCTTATCCTTGAAATCGTTGTCACCCACCTTCTGGCAACGACTTTTCCAGCAGCCGCCCGTTCCGCAGCATGAAAGCATCCCCACCGTATGCAAAAACTGATGCCCTGGATATGCTTCCCAGTGTGGCGGCTCCCGTCCGCCTGCGATCACCACACACGGCCTTAAACGGTTGGTCTTCGTCGGCACGGCCGCCGTCAGATGCATCGCCAGCGTCACCGGACATACCACGCCCGCTGTGTGATATATCAGCCGCACTAGTTGCCTAAGCGAAGTCTTGCCCACGAGATTGAACACACCTTTTAGCGATGGATGCCAGTGCCCTGCCTCCCCGCACTGTACAAACTGAATCCGGCCACGAAAATGGTCCACCACCGCCTGATAATAATCTGGAGACCACCACTTCGCAGTAAAATCATACTTGCCGCCGGCAAAGATCATCCAAAACGGTCCATTATAGCCGAACGTATCTCGTACTTGATGGCCAGAATTTTTCTCCGCGTCGGACAGGTACACGTCGCCGCGGAATTCGCTTGTTGGTATGGGCAACTCCAACTCCCCTTCCAGATAATCTGCATATCCGCGAAGGAAATGCGCCGGCCGCTGGTTGCTCTGATTCACCAGCGGGTAGTGCATGGCAATCGTGCGAACGGATGAATCTGCACGGCCGAAGTTTCTAACGTAGGGATTATGCTCCCACAACTCCATGGCCGTGGTATCCACTGCAGTGGCAAAGCGCCCGGGATACGCCCGGTGCAGATCCCGCACGACTGCGGTGAGTGTCACCGTATCGCCGGGGCTCAGATGGGCCTTTAAGAGCAGCGACTGGGTGGCTGCTGCGTTACGTTGACGGAGGGTAAAGGAGCGAGCCCTATTTCCCAAGCGCCGTGCACTGGTGGCTACTGCCTGCCTCAAGCCACTGGTGCCGCCGACCTGGCCAGAAGACAGTTTCGCCACCACCGGCCACTTATGGGCTTGGCAGGAATCGTGGATCAAGCTCAAACCACCACGGCCGCTGAGTTTGCAGCGCACTATAAAGACAGGTCGACCATCACGTTCCAAAGTTATGCCGCCGTTGTGCTGACAAACCTGGCACATGGAGGCCCGCATGGTCGCCAGCCGCAATTCGGTGGGCGAGGGCAGAGCAAAACGCCAGCCCGTCCCGGCGGGTACTGCCGATGGCGTAGCCTTGGGGTTGGCCGAAACCGCTACGGCTACCAACGTATCCGCCGATAATGGCTGGCGATGAGTGCATTGTCGACACATCTCCACGTGCGGCCTGCCCCCATAGAGATTCAGGTTGCAGCGCACCACCGTCGCCCGCTTGGCCGACATGGCGTGCGTGCAATCGGCAGCGTTGGCGAACGTTGGCCGAATCTCCATGGTGCACATCCGTTCCGCACTCCTGCAATTGCAGCGCCACGCACCGCAGCCCGATCTTCCCGCACATTCTGTATGCAACGCTTTGACCTGTCAAGCCACGTAAGCTGGATGGTTTTGAAGTCCGGCACATCATCGAGACTTTTCCAGTCAAAGAGTTTACCGGTGGTGAGAATAGGCTAGAGGAAGCACTCCGTTGCAGGGGGCATAGTACCTATCAGGCCGGACCACGTATCAGGCTCGATACGTACCAAACAATCCATGCCGACATTATGTATTGCAACTGACGCCCGCGTCAAGTGGTGCTTGGTGTAAAAAGCCATCATTTATTATAGGGTGTGTCGTTTTTGGCCCGCCAAGGCCATTTTGCTCTCGATTTCTGGGGCAAGGCTTTTTTGACAGCCCCCCAGCCACCGCAGGTTCGCAAACAACGCAAGCGGCTCTTCTTCTCAGACGTTTATTTGTATTTCTTCTGGGGGGGAAAGTGTATGTGTGGTTAGGCTCGTCGTGAGTCTGACTGGCCGAAAGTCCGCGAACGGTTACCTTTGGTGGAACATGTACTCGCCATCGCGGAATACCGTGACGTTCTGAATCTGCGATACCCACCTTCCTGGTGCTGCGGCAATCCGTTCAATGAAAACCACCAGATTGATCGCCGACGCGATAGAGCGATGTGGAATTGTCTGGGAGACTTCGCCGATCAGGTCTTCCAGCCGGTGCAGGGCGTCCTGGGCACTGTTGGCGTGAATGGTGGCGACGCCGCCGGGATGGCCGGTGTTCCAAGCTTTGAGCATGGCCAGGGCTTCGCCGCCGCGGACTTCGCCGATGACGATGCGGTCCGGCCGCAGGCGCAGCGTCATACGCAATAGATCATTCATGGTCACTTTGGGTTCGGTGTTCTTGGTCAGCAATTCCACGCGGTCTGGGGCCGAGCATTGCAATTCCCGCGTGTCTTCGATAAGCACCACGCGCTGCTGTTGGAATTCCAGTTCGTGCAGGATGGCATTGACCAGTGTGGTTTTGCCGGAGCCGGTGCCGCCAGCGACCAGAATGTTCTTGCGCTGGGCAACGGCGCGGCGAATAGTTTGCACCCCCTGTGCCGACAAAACGCCACTGGCAACGTAATCGTCGAGCGTAAAGATGACCGTGGGCCTCTTACGAATGGAAAACGTCGGCTTGTCCACCAACGGCGGCAGCAGTCCCTGAAACCTTTCACCAGACTGCGGCAGAACACCGGCGATGGCCGGATAGACCGGATTGACGGTTTCATTCATGTGCGAGGCCAAAAGCCGGATCACCGTTTCGGCGGCGCTGGCGGGAATATTTCCCAGTCTCTGGCGGCCCCTGGCGATGACATCCACCCACAAGCTGCCGTCGGGATTGGCCATGATTTCCACCACATCGGGACGCGCCAATGCTTCGGCAATCACCGGCCCCAAGGCATGATTAAGACTGTCGCTGTGACGTTGCCGGGTAATACTGACCATATTCATT
>JAJZKY010000160.1 GCA_021803885.1 Planctomycetota bacterium | reverse complement strand
CGGCAGTGGCATAAAAGACCGAAGATTGCGCTGTATAGCCCGGGTTTTCATAAAAAATCGCGGCGGCCGGGGCGTGCGTGGTAATCGCCAAGCCGCGGGCCTGAGCCAATGCCGCCTGCATCTGGACAACAGCCTGCGAGGTGGCGGTATCCTTCATCAGATAGACAATCGAGGGGATGGAGATCAGGGCGGCGATAGCGAGGATGGCAATCACGACCAGCAATTCCACGAGTGTAAAGCCGTTCTGGCCTGGCGCCCATTGGGGGCGGGTGATGGTTTGAGAAGGTGGCGAGCTGTGGGATCGCATGGTAACTGACCTCATTTTCCTTCCACGCCGGGCGGGCACCATTACTGTCTGCCGCTCATGACGATATTAGAACCGTTGAAATAAGTCCCGTCCGCGCCGGCACTGACCAATAAAAATGTATTGCTGCCGAGGATCGTCTGCCCGGCCACCGTCGCGTTGCCGTTGGTAGCGCCCAAGAGTGCCAAAAATGCCGGTCCGTCCACCTGGCCGGACGATGAGCCGCCTGCGGGAGCGGTCGGCGAGAAGGCCCCGGCGCCGGGTGCGGCGCTATCGTCGGCGGTGTTAAAAATATCATCGGCGGTGGTTGCACTGTTGTAATTGATGACCGTGGTGCCCACCGGTGCCGGTGACATATCCGGGGTGAAGTAGAGAATGGGCAGAGACTGTCCGGCCGTTGACGTACCCGAGGCGGGGAATGAATCGGCAAAATAGTAGAGGCCTGCCTGAGCCGCATCCGGCGTGATGGAGCTTGCGGTAAGGGAAACATACGGCCCGTACACCTTCGGCGACCCGGCCATCGAAAAACCTTTATAGGCCTGTATTCCCACGGGGGTGGATGAGTAAGCCGCGCCGGCACCATCGCCTCCCGTGCTACCCGGTTCAAAACCGAGCAGTGCCTCGGCCAGATAGTCGTAAGCGGCATCTACCGGGATGGGGAGGCCGCTGCTGGGGTAAATCGGGCTGGTCCGCACCGCTGACGACGGGGGATACATATTAAAATCGGTGTGATATTGCTCCAGCGCGATGCTGATGGTGGACATGGTGCTTTGCGTGGAGGATTCATACGCATTTCTCTGCGCCAGCAGCACCGCCGGCAGCAGGATCGCAATCAGCAGGGCGATAATGGCGATCACGACAAGAAGCTCGATGAGCGTAAAACCGCGGCGGATTCGAGAAATCAAAATGGACACTGCGCCGTTCATCACTGTCCCCCCGCCACCACAATGTCATCCGACGAGCCACCTACGGCCGTGCTGATATTGGTGCCATAGAGGCGGTCCGGCCCGGCACTGATCAGCACATAATCCCCCTGCACCGGGTTGCCGGTGTAATTGAAATACGATGCACCGCCGCTGCCGGTCGATGCGGTGGTCGGCATGAGGGTTGAATTAACCACATCGGCCGCCATGGCCCAGTAGGCGCCGCTTGTTGCGGTGGGGGTGGTATCGGTTGCATTCCAACTGACGCCTCCCGTCACGGTGGCCCCAGGATTAAAAGACGCATACTGCTGCGAGGCGCTGGTCAGATTGCTGCATTCGATGTTGTACTGCGGGTTGGTGCCCGGTTCGATATAGGGCAGGTTGCAGTTCATATAATACGCGACGTTGGTGCTGGTCTTGGCGTTGGAGCCCACCGGTTGGCCGTTTGCCCCCGGCTCGCCGGGATTGCGGCGATAATACAGAATTGGCAGGCCGTTGGAAAATTTGTCAAACAGCGTCGGCAGGGACGTGGCCGTCTGCCCTGCCGGTGTTACCGGTTCGGTCAGCAGCGTTCCCTGCGGGGGGGCGAAGAATGACGCTTTTTGCGCCCCGCCATTGGCATAGTCGATGGGACCGGAACCGAGCGTGAGGCTGACGTAGACCGGGGTGACGCCGGTGGTTGAGCCGGTGATCGCGTCCGTCGGCGTGGTGGAGGTATTGGGTTGAGCGGTATACATAGTCCCCATCAGACCGATGAGCATATTCTGCGTGCCGGTGAGGGGTTTACCAGTGCCGGAATCGATCACCACCTGATTGGAGATATCCGCTTCGGAGAATGGCCCGGGATAGCCATTGAAAGTTTCATAGTAACTGTCGATGGCGGCCGAAAGAGATGTCATCTCCTCACGGGTGGCGGCGGCGTACCCCTGAGCCTCAAAGGCCGAAAGGGCCGGCAGCAGGATGGCGATCAGGATGGCGATAATGGAAATGACCACCAGCAGTTCAATCAGCGTGAAGCCGCCGCGACGAATCTGCCGCCGGTTCGATTCTTTTAAGCGAATCAAGTTGTGATCTCCGGGTGCCATAAAATATCCTCAATTCCGGGCCCACATTGCCGGGCAACATTCGCCCGCCGCATTAACCGCCATTGCTCATCGTCGAAAGCAGCTTGATGTAGGGATAGAAGACTGCGATGACGATAAAGCCGACGATGGTACCGAGCACGACAATCATGATCGGTTCGAGAATGCTGACCATCGACGCCACCATCACGTCCACTTCCTCATCATAATTGTCGGCGATCTTCATGAGCATTTTGTCCATATCGCCGGTTTCTTCACCTACGTCGATCATGTTGACCACGATGGAATCGCAGACGCGGGCGTTGCGCAGGGGCGTAGCGAACCCTTCACCCTCGCGGATGGCGTCGTGCACTTTTTGCAGGGCTTTTTCATACACCATGTTGCCGCAGGTGTCGCGCGTGATGTTGATCGCCTCCAGAATCGGCACACCGGCTGAGAGGAGGGTGCCGAGGGTTCGGGTAAAGCGGGCGATGGTGCTTTTCTTGATGATTTGCCCCATGACGGGGATTTTGAGTTTGACCACATCGAGCACAAACCGGCCGGGCTTGGTTTTGCCGACAAGTTTGATGAAGAAATAAACACCGAAGGGGGTGCCAAGCACCCACGCCCAGCCATAGTCGTGAGCCATCCACCAGGAAATGTTGATGAGAATCTGAGTAATTTCGGGCAGGCCGGTTTTGAACTGGGCGAAGAGTTTTTTGAATTTTGGAATCACGATGATCATGATGCCGGTGACCATCAAGCAGGCGAAGCTGATGACCACGGCGGGATAGATCATGGCTCCCTTAAGCCGCCGTTTGAGCTTTTGCGATTTTTCCATGAATTCGGCAAGGCGCTGGAGGATCACATCGAGCACGCCGCCGGTTTCGCCCGCTTGCACCATGTTGACATAAAGTTTATCAAACACGCGGGGATGGCGGGAAAACGATTCGGAAAGCGTGGTACCCCCTTCGACATCATTGGCCACATCATCCAGAGCGTCGCGCATCAGACCGGGCTTCTGCTGTTGATGAAGAATTTTGATGGACCGGAGGATGGGGAGACCGGCATCCTGCAGCGTGGAAAGCTGACGGGTAAACTGCACGAGAATTTTCTGCGAAACCTTGCCAACGCTGAAGGAAAGTTCGTTAAGTCCCTTCTTTTTCTTTTTCCTGCGGGCCGCAGCAGGCGTTGCGGGGGCGGCAGTCGCCGTCGGATCACCGGGAGAGCTTTTGGAGGTTTTTTTAGCAGCCTTTTCACGTATTTTGGTAACAAAATACCCCTGCGAGCGAACTTTACTGATCGCCTCATCGGAGGTACCGGCGTCGATTTCCGCCTTTACCTGCTGACCTGATCCGTTAAGTGCTTCATACTGAAACGTGGGCATATTGTATTTCTCCGCCGCTGCGATTGCGGGTTGCCATAGATGCCACCAGCTTTACGCGCCGGGCACCCAAATGCCGCCGGAAACCGACTCCGGAGGCCGAACCGGGGAGCTGACCATGGAGCTGGCCATGGAGCTGGCCGTGGAGGCCCATTAAGGTCGCCGCCCCGATAGCACGGGCAATACCCGCAACTGTCCATGGATTAGATACAGGTGGACATGGAAAAGGGGAAATGGGTGTCGCCGACCGCGTCGCGGCCGCCGCGGCCGATAAATTCGGCCGTCCGGAATGGTCCTCTGTTCGCCTGATCAACCTTCACCAGCTTTGCCGGTTTGCCAACCCATATCTCATGCGGAGGCGCGGAAAGCGCGAAGACGACTCGGCAAGGCGTATCATTTATATGCTGGGACCTTTGCGTACCATCGCGTCGTGGCACACGACCGAGCTTCGGGGGCGATTGGAAATAATGGGATAAAAAACGGTTGATTTTGTGTTTAGGCGGTATACTGTAGCACCATAAAGACTAACGAAGTGAGGCTTTATGGATAGACGATATACCGAAATGCCTAAGGGGATCGACGCTTGGAATCGTGCCTTGCTTGATCAGATGGTGCGCTCGGTTTCCGGTCCTTTTACACCTGCACAGGCGGGAAGAGTGCTCTCCCTTGATCTGGAGCGCGCCAGAAAACTGGCGAAATCAAACCAGCGTTAAGGTGTCCGATCCGTCGTGTAAAGTTATTGACATGCTCGACGGCGCCGGTTGCGATGTTGGTATTGCAGCTTGGCGACGCGCCGGTAACTCGCAGGTTGTCATGCATCATGTGGGCTATTAACATCTGAAGGTATGGATGCACGAAAACACTACGGCCGGGCACCAATCTCGCAGGCCCTGATTGATGTTCAGGTCGCCGCAGGCAAGCCCGTCGACTTGGCGAGACTTGCCGTGCTCCCGCCAGAAATTGCTGGCAATTTTCACCAACTCACGCCTCTCTTCGTCAGCAGCGTTGCCTTGGAAATGCAGGTGGGCCAGTCGCCACGGGTTGACGCACGGCAAGTGGGCTTCGCCATGCAAGGACGGAATGAACACCGATACGCCCTGCAGATACGTAGCGACGGCCTCACCGTGAGCCGAATGGAGCCTTACGAAAAATGGGAGAATCTTCGCGATGAGTTTTTGCGTCTTTGGAGTTGGTACAGTGGCATGGTCGAGCCGGATCGGGCCACACGGCTTGCAGTTCGGTACACCAACGTTATAGATCTGCCGCTCCCACTTGGTGATTTCAAAGAGTATCTGCAGACCACGCCTGAGATTGGCGCGGGGCTGCCGGCCGGACTGAGCGGTTTTGCCATGCAATTGCAAATTCCGCAGCCGGAGTTACCGGGGATGGTCATACTGAACGAGGCGTTGGCCCCCCCCCGCAAGGCCGGCGTTGCGTCGGTGATTTTGGACCTGGACGTATTTCAGACCCAAAACATTCCTAAAGGGCTCGGAGACCGACTGGAGGTTCTCCACAACATAGAAAACGACTTTTTTGAAGGTAGCATCACAGACAAACTGCGGGAGCTAATAAAATGACGGTTGCAACGTACAATCCAGGGACGGTCGCGGAGCACCTTGGCTGTGGTGTGGTCTACAGGCCACCCTACGATCAGGCAGGCAGTCTGCTCGAGGCCGTTGTTGCGGCACTCGAAAAAATTACGGCTCCAGCAACGAACCGCAATTGGCTCTGGAGCACGCCGTACGGTGTGGGCGGAAGTGCGCCGCGATTGGAGATCGATTTTGGTGGGGTTGAAGCTGATATGCGACGGTTGGCGGCGCAACAGGGACTTGATTTTGACCGGATCGTCGAGCAGGCCGCCACCCACTTTCGTCGCGGCGTTGCGGACTCGCCCAGCACCCTGCTGACCGACGAGGACATCAGGAAACTAGCGGAAGATGACGATCGAGCAATCCCTCGTTAGCGCTTGTCCAGACTGGTCGTCCGACGGCCCCGCCACTCGCGAGGGTTCATTCCGCGATTCGGTTGCGGCCGCATACCGCCTGGTGGAGCAGGCCGCTGGGAATCACGCCGTCCGTTCGGAGGAATGTTGTCAATGGCATAAGGCGATGTTCGCCCGCCATGTCCCGCTGGACTATTACGCAGGAAACTACCGCCAAGTCGATCCCAGGCGGCCTTGCCTAAACGTGAACGTGGAGGTAGCAGGGCAGCCCGGCGAGGCGGCGGCTAACGTTCCGGACGCGATGCAGCTTCTTTTTGATCAGACGGGTCGGCCTCTCGCAAACCTCAGGCTGCTCTGGTCGGGCCTTCCTCCGCCGGAGCGGGCCAAACGCGTGGCGATCGTGCTGGCCTATCTGGTCGGGCGGTTTATTCAGGTGCACCCATTTGTGAACGGAAATGGGCGAACGTCTCGATTGCTTTGGGTTTGGGGCCTCCTCAGATTTGGCGTGCCGCCGCAGGTTCGCATCCGCACACACCCGGAAAATCCGGATTACGATCGGGTGATGGCCCAAGCGATGAGCGGAGATTTTGTGCCGCTGGCGCTTTTTATTCTCACCCACCTCGTGGCGGAGCCCCCGGATGGTGCGGCGCCAAACATGTGACGCCGATCTGGGCAGGTGTGCTGTGCGGGACGGAATCGCCCGTCGTCACCGCAATGGACGGAGCGGCACACGACCGGTTTCTCTCAGCCGGCGGCTTCCTTGAAAAACGGCGGGCGAGGCGGTATTCTCTACCTTTCGCCCACGGGGGCGTAGCTCAATTGGTTAGAGCATCGGATTGTCGATCCGAAGGTTGCGGGTTCGATCCCCGTCGCCCTCGCTGAATCCAGCGGCCCCGTCTGCCTGCGACTCTCTGCAGGGTGACTTTCTCCGTGCGGGGACTTGGTTTACTCTTACATCCATGCCGATTTCCGTTTCCGCCTGCATCATCTGTCTGAACGAGGCGCATCGCATTGCCGCAGCCCTCGATTCACTCCTCTGGTGCAATGACATTGTCGTGGTGGATTCGGGTTCGACCGATGACACCCGCAGAATCGTTGAGAATCACCGGGCCAGACCGCGATTCGTCCATCATCCCTGGGCGGGGTACAGTGCACAGCGAAAATTTGCCGTGGAGCAATGTCGGCACGATTGGGTGCTGGCGCTGGATGCGGATGAGGAATGTTCGCCGGAACTCGCGGCGGAGATCGCCCGATTGACAGCCGACGGTACCGGGCCGATTGCTCAATTCCGCATGCCGCGGAAGAATTACATCGGCGGACGGTATGTGCGGTGCTGGTCGCCGGATGATCAGTTCCGGCTGCTGCACAAAAGCCGCGTTCGGTGGGAGCCGCAGAGTGCACCGGAAGTGCGTCATCCGCTGGCGGGATATCGCACCGCCCACTTGAAAGGCCCCCTGCTGCACAACCGCCTCACGCCGTTTGATCTGCGGGATTTCAATGACGGCCCGCGCATGGCGGAACACGCCTACATTCTGGCCCAGGCGATGGCGGCATCGGGGCGGCGTGCGACCTTCATGCAACTGCTGCTGCGCCCTTTGATCACCTTTCTGAAGTATTATATTTTCAGGGGTGGCATTCTGCAGGGACGCTTCGGACTGGCTATATGCTACAAGACCACCATCGGCGTCATGCTGAAATATTCTGTCCTTTATGCCCGCGAGCAATGGAATCTTCAGGCGGACGACACGCCCAACCGGCAGCAATTCAGCCCCGCGACCGCTGAGCCGATTCGGGGCGTGCACACCGACAAGGCTTTAGCGGCGCCGCCGGGAACAAGTGTGTCTCCGGCAGGAGAGAGCCAACCTCAAGCCTCAGGCAGACTTGAGAGCGATTCAAACGCCGGTGCCAATGCGGGATAGAGCATCTCGTAGCGGGCGGCCAGTTCGCTGTAATAGCGGCTGCGCCGGGCATTGGGGCGATATTTTTTCCGCGTTTCGATGAGTTCGGCGGTGGCTTTGGCCACACTCGGCCAGACGCCGGTCCCCACACCGGCCAGGATTGCCGCCCCGAGCGCTGCGCCCTGATCAACACGGATGGTGCTCACGTTGGCGCGATACATATCCGCCTGCATCTGCAGCCACAGGTCGCTTCGGCTCCCGCCCCCGCCGGCCCGGATATCCCGCACCTCGACCCCCAGCCCGCGCATCAATTCCACCTGCTGCCGCATCCCCATGGTGACCCCTTCCATGACGGCCCGAACCATGTGGGCGGCCCGGTGCGACGGCGTGAGGCCGATAAAGCAGCCGCGGGCATGCGGATCGGCATGCGGGCAGCGTTCACCGGTGAGGTAGGGAAGAAAGAGCAGGTTTTCCGCCCCCGGCGGAACCGATGCCGCCATGGCATTGAGGCGGTCGTAGGATATTTTGGCTGCCCGGGGAAGGGCGGATTCCAGCATTCGGCGCATCCACTGATAGGATCCCCCCGCGCTGAGCATGCATCCGAAGAGACACCATGTATTTTTAATGGCGTGGCACATGGTGTGAATGCGGCCGTGCGGATCGGTCAGTGGTTTATCCGATGCGGCAAAGATGACGCCGCTGGTGCCGATCGTCGCGGAGAGAATGCCCGGCGAAACCACGCCGGCGCCGACGGCCCCCGCAGCCTGATCTCCGGCTCCGGCCACCACGGGCGTATCGGCTCGCAGACCGGTAAGCGCCGCGACGGGTGCCGACACACCCCCGCTGATATCGGTTGATTCCATGACGGCAGGCAGCAGACTTCCATCAATCCCCAGGCGGGAAATAAGATCGCTGCACCAGTTGCGGGCTTTGACATCAAGAAGCAGCGTTCCCGACGCATCGGCCACATCGGTGACATACTGCCCGGTAAGGCAAAAGCGGATGTAATCTTTGGGCAGCAGGATATGCCGAACTTTGGCATAGCGTTTGGCTTCGTGCTCCATCATCCAGAGGATTTTGGGTGCGGTAAAGCCGGTCAGTGCGGGGTTGGAAACCAGCGCCACGAGGGCCTCGCGGCCACCGACGGTCTGTTCAATCCGGCGGCACTGCTCGCCGGTGCGCTGATCATTCCAGAGAATAGCCGGGCTACAGTGGCGAGGGGCTTG
>JAJZKY010000159.1:8507-8885 GCA_021803885.1 Planctomycetota bacterium | reverse complement strand
CCGCCGCAGGGCGTGCTCTCGGCATGCTCTTGCCAACTGATAACCGCGCGTTTCGGCGCGCTGTTGTGCGACCTGTCTCCGAGGAGGCGCATCAGTGTGATGCGCGTCAGCCGATGCAGCGGGCATCGGCGGAAAAAAAGCTGCTGCGAGGGCATCTTTTTTCAGGAGGTTTGATCATGATCAAACCCATCTCAAGCTCTGTGTCGGCTTCCGTTGCGGTAACCGGATTCATGGCAGATCACGCGGGACACGCTTCGGCTGCTCCGGTCCGCTGGAAGCGTCCGGCTATGCCCGATCTGTTAAGTTTTATCTCACCGTCGTTTGCCCGGGTCATGGGCTTTGCCATGATTGCTCCGGCTTATTTGCTGGCCTTTGCCC
>JAJZKY010000159.1:0-8497 GCA_021803885.1 Planctomycetota bacterium | reverse complement strand
TTATACAGTCTCAACTATTCACCGCAACCAAGCCGGCGGTGCAACATACCCAAGCGATGCCTGCCTCGGCAGGTAGAAGCACGTTGGCGGGAACAACCTTGGTGGCATCGGCCGACAGCCGCATCGGCGGTACCAAAACCGTAGCGCTGGTGGTGAAGCTGCCTTAAGTTTTACCGAAAGAAAGCCATGACCTGCATGGCGCAACACGCTGGGTGTAATTAAACTGACGGCCGAGAAAATGCGGCGCCCTTTTATTCCTGCGGAGCTTTGCGCAACCGCCTCGTCCAGAGCGCCAAGGCCAGGGCCACACATAACAGGATGGCTCCAACAGTTTGATGGGCGGTGGTGATAACCGCCTGTACCATGTTGGGCGTCTTTACAGGTTGTCCTCCGCCCAGAGCCGCCACCGCCGCGACGCCCAGCAGCACCTGCAACATCACTACCAACAGCAACGCCGCGCCCAGTCGGCGCAAAATGGGATCATCTTGATTCATGCCCCAGGCCCGCACGCCTGCAAACACTGCTAAAAACAGGATGATGGTTGCCATGGATATATGCTCAAAAAGCACCTGTCCAACATGGCGCAGGACCGAGCCAAGCACAAGTTGCAGCGCCAGCGCTGCAACCAGCGAGGCGGTAAGCCCGGCATCGGTCTTGTAACCGGGGCGCGCAACTCGCTCCAGGTTACTCTGCCACGAGCGCGTACAAAAAACCGCTATAGCCACCAAAAAGCCCAGAAATAGCTGGCCAAAAACACCATGCACGATGGCCAGCGTGGTGCTGGGGTCCATGTAGGGGCGGCTGTGATGATCGGTAAAGTGGCCGGTAACACGCAGGCCGCCCATCACGCCTTGAATAATCACCATCAGCAGCGCTGTTATGGCCAGAGCCTTGAGCCAGCCGCGCCTGTCGCGAAGCACCAGATAAATGGCCTGAATGAGCGTTGCCAGACCCACCAGTGTGCCCAAGAGCCGATGGGTGTGCTCAAAATAGATGCCGCCGGTCATGCGCGCCAGCGGGAACAAAAACATGCCAAACTTAAACGAATCAGGCCAGTCGGGAACTGATAGCCCCGCATTCATGCCGGTGACCATTCCGCCGGCCATCACCAGCGCCAGGGTGGCGGCGGCTGTGGCGATGGGCACGGCAGAGCGACCGTAAATGCGGCCGCTGCGCTGCGGGTTAAACCGCGAGCCTGCCAGCGCACCCAGCCAACCGATAAAGCCGCAGGCCAAAACGGATATCGGCGCCCATACGGCGGTGTAGTCTATGATGCGATGATCGTTGGTAAGGTCGTGGCCCAGTGCGCCTAAAAGAAGCAGATTCAGCCCGCCGGCGATCATGCCGGCCCATAGACCCGCCCAGGGGCCGCGACGGGTCGCGTAGCCCGCCCAGGCGCCCATCAGGCAAAGTGAAACCAGCGCCGTAATTAAAATCAGGGAGCCTGGGAGCCGATCGCCCGGCATGCGAAGCAAATAGCCTTCCACCCACATGATGGTGCTCATGCCAAGGCCAAACGCCAATATATCGCCGATATCGCCGCGGGCCGGGCCGCGGGCATCGGCAGGTTCAGAATCGTGACTCAACTTATTGTGATGCGAGGGTAACGTGCCAGTAGGTGCCATAGTGTTCAGTCAAACTCCAACCAACATTCTACATAGCCCGCCATGCTAGGGCTTTTGGCGGGTATTTTGCAAGCACCTCCGCGGATGCGACGGCTTTTGGCCCCGCTGGTCGCCATGCAGCATGGTAACCAGCGGCCGTGCCGGGGCATAACGTGACGCATGCGGGACACCCGGAAGTATAACGCGATGACGGGTTGTCCGCAGGATGATAAAGTCTCGCCTCTCGCGCATAATACCGGTCTATGGATGCGGCCCGCCTTAAAGGAGAAACATGGCCCTTTACCGAGTGGAAATTCATCCCAAAAACCCGCAGGACGACCCGGCCGGCCTCGCGGCCCTGCATGAGTTGCGGCAAGCCGGCCAGACGGCGGTTCGGGCGGTGCGCACCGCGCGAATTTTTTTGCTGCAGGGCGATGACCGCCTTTTGACCGCACCCCGGCTTAATCGCATTAAGAACGAAGTGCTCGCCGACCCCGTCACCGAAACCGCGGAGCCGCAAAACGCCGTGGGCGATGCTCGCCGGGTGGAAGTGCACGTCAAGCCCGGCGTCATGGATCCAGTTGCCGCAAGCTGCGAAATGGCCATCGCCGATCTTCTCGATGTAAAGTATTCAGCGGCCGCCCCACCCATTGAGGTTCGCACCGGGCGACTTTACTTTTTGGAAGGCGAATTGACCGATGCCGACGCTGACCGCATGGTGCGCAAATTTCTGGCCAACGACAGCATTGAGCAAGTCCATCTTAAGCCGTTTGAGCCTAAGGAGTTTCCGCATGGCCGGCCGTATGAGTTCAAACGCGTTGAAGTGCCGCTGCGCACGCTGACGCCGGAACAGTTACATGCGCTGTCGCGCAAAGGACATTTGTTTTTAGATTTAACTGAGATGCAGGCCGTGCAGGCCTATTTTAAGCAGCAGCAGCGCGATCCCACCGATGTCGAGCTTGAAACGATTGCCCAAAGCTGGAGCGAGCATTGCGTGCATAAAACGCTTAAGGCACGCGTGGAGTTCACCCACCATGCCGACCCCGCGGCGCGCGGCGAGCACCCGGCTGCGAGCCGCACGCAAACCATAGACAATCTCGTCAAATCCACCATTTTTCGCGCTACCAGCGAGTTAAATCTCCCCTGGACCATCAGCGTATTTAAGGACAATGCCGGCGTGATCGCCTTTAACGATGATTATGCCGTGTGCATGAAAGTGGAAACGCACAATCGCCCGTCGGCCATTGAACCGTATGGCGGCGCTGCCACGGGCATTGGCGGCTGCATTCGCGATGTCATGGGCACGGGCCTGGGCGCCAAGCCAATTGCCGCGACCGACGTATTTTGTTTTGCGCCCCCCGACACGCCCGCGGCGGATGTGCCTGCAGGCGTTATTCATCCGCGACGCAGCGCGCAGCGTGTGACCGCAGGCGTGAGAGACTATGGCAACCGCATGGGCATACCTACGGTCAATGGCCGGTCTATTTTGACCAGCGCTACATCGGCAACCCGCTGGTGTTCTGCGGAACCATCGGATTGATACCGCGACGCTTTGCGCAAAAAGGAGCGGCGGCTCCAGGCGACCGGATATTGGTCATGGGTGGGCGCACCGGTCGCGATGGCATTCATGGCGCGACATTTTCCAGCGATGTGGTCACCAACACGCATGCCGACGAGTTCAGCCATGCCGTGCAGATTGGCAACGCCATCACCGAGAAGAAGATGCTGGATGTGTTGCTGCAGGCGCGTGACGCGGCCGGCGGCCCGCTCTTTCATGCCATCACCGACTGCGGCGCCGGCGGCCTTTCAAGCGCGGTTGGGGAAATGGGCGAAAAAACCGGGGCCTCGGTACAACTTGAAAAAGTGCCGCTGAAGTATCAGGGGCTTTCATATGCGGAAATATGGATCAGCGAAGCCCAGGAGCGCATGGTGCTTGCCGCCCCGCCCGAAAAAGCTGCAAAAATAATCGCTCTGGCCGCCGCCGAAGATGTGGAAGTCACCGATATCGGTTGCTTTGACGGCAGCGGCATGTTGTCGTTGACGTATGAAGGACATAATGTGGCGTTAATCGCCATGGAGTTCATACATGACGGGCTGCCGCGGCCGGTGCGCAAAGCGCTTTGGCAGCAGCCGCATCTGCACGACCCGTCGGGTCACGAACCGCGCGATTATGCCCATGCGCTGGGCGACATATTGGCACACCCGACCATTGCGAGCAAACACTGGATTATCCGGCAGTACGATCATGAGGTTCAGGGCAACACCCTTATTAAGCCGCTGGTAGGCCCGGGCGGGAACGGTCCGGGCGATGCGGCGGTGGTGCGGCCTTTGGCCGCTGGAAACGGCGCTGTGGCGCTGGCGGTGGGCTGTCAGCCGCGCTTTGGCGACGTATGCCCGTATCAGATGGCCCTAAACGGCGTGGACGAAGCCATCCGCAACATTGTGTGTGTCGGCGGCGATCCGGCTCGTACGGCCCTGCTCGACAATTTCTGCTGGCCCAAATGCACCGATCCCATGCACCTCGGCGCTCTGGTACTGGCTTGCCAGGCCTGCTACGACGGAGCCATGGCCTATCGCACGCCGTTTATTTCGGGCAAAGATTCGCTCTCCAACGAGTTTATTACCGAAAGCGGCCGCCGCATCTGCATACCCTACACCCTTCTGATCAGCGCCATCAGCGTCATGGCCGACGCTCGCCGCTGCATCACCATGGAGGCCAAGCAGCCGGGCAACAAGCTTGTTGCTGTCGGCACCACGCGGCGTGAGCTTGGCGGCTCAATTTATTGGGCGCTGGCCGGCCATGTCGGCAAATCTATTCCTGTGGTAGACCTTAAAACGGCCCCGGCGCTCCACCAGGCGGTGGCCGGGGTCATTGCCGCCGGTCTGGTTTGCTCAGCGCATGATGCCTCCGAAGGCGGCTTGGGCGTTGCGTTGGCCGAAATGCTTTTTGCCGGCGACCTCGGCGCCGCGATTGAATTGGACAAATGCCCGCGCAGCGAGGATGTCGTCCAGGATGATGTGCTGCTGTTTTCAGAGTCGGCCGGCCGCTATGTTCTGGAAGTTGAGCCGCGGAATTGCGCCGCCGTGCTGGCAAAACTACAGCCATTTGGCGCTGCGGTCATTGGCGAAGTAAACGCCCGGCGTCAAATGCAGGTAGCGGGCATCAGCGGCAAAGTGCTGCTGAATGAACCAGTAGAGTCCCTTCGCCAGCGCTGGCTTGCGCCGCTGGACTGGTAAGGATTGCGCCTGCCGGATGCCGCCTCGGCCCTGACCGATGAAAAATGCAGGTAAAGTTAAAGCCATGGCCTGGGACGACACGCTCGGCAACATGAGAGCCTTGGATTAATGGCGTGGCTTGCCGGGCATTACTGGCGAGCCGAAAAGAGCGCGTCAACCCTTGACGCTGACGGTCAGCCCCCCAATGACGGCGTAAGGTCTGCGGTGAAATTGTAGTTGCCTGATTCAATCGTGTAGATGGCCCGCCCATTCTTGAATCCACTGAATTTAATCCATGGTTGATTGATAATTTTATGACCATCGAGCCGCACCGATTGTGCCGTTACCGCCGGTATCTCGACCGTGGCGGTACTGTTGGCCGGTATAGCCACAAACCAGCGGAACCTGTTATTCGATGTTATTTTCCAATTGCTTACAATTTTGCCGTAGGGTGAACGATGCCATGCTTTCACCCAGATTAACCCATGAAGAACCAGCGGCCGCATGATGATGTGATGAAATGCGGGGTCGCGCAGCGTACATTTAATACCGGCCACATCTTCATAGAGCCATGCAACCATATCGCCGATGAGCATCACATGATCCTGTGAATTCATCGCCGGATTGGCCGTATTGCCGTTCCAGAGTTCCCACACGGTTGTGGCTCCATGTGCGACCATATAACCCCAGCTTGGATATCCGGTCTTGTTGAGCATGTCCCACGCCGTCTGGGCGTGGCCAATACGCGTCAGCGCTCGAAAGAGCCATTGCCCGCCGATCAGGCCGGACCCGACATATCCATGCTGGACGACATCAATACGATATAAAAGCCTTCTGATAACATCCGCCCGCCGTGCCGCAGGTACAATACCCGCAGCCAGAGGCAAAATGCAGGACGTATCAGACCCATTACCGTAATAATTCTTCTGCGGGTTCCATAAAGAGTGGTTCACGCCGATTTTAGTTTTAGCAGCGGCATTCAACCAGTATTGCTGGTCAGCGGTTTTATGCAAAAGACCCGCATACCGGGCCATCAACTTCAGATCCTGATACAAAGTAATGCTGGCCAGTAATGGGCCGGGCGTCGCCCGTTTCGGATCGCGGGAATGAATGTGCAGCGGCGAGCGTGCCGGCGAGCACCAGTCGCCGTACGAATCCATGGATGTGATGCCATGATGTACAAAGCCCAGCTCCAGCAGCATCCATTTTTTTTCGGCGGCGTAATGATCGCGAATCACCGAGAGCCTGCCGTATTGCCGGTAAAGGTTCGCCGGCACAAAAATAAATGTACTGGGCCAGGTGACGTTGTTGCTGTAAAATTGCCAATAAGGCGGATTGACGTCAGAAATCGAGCCATCGGGCTGTTGGCCGTCCTGCATATCCCATAACCACATCTCGTAAAATCTTTCGGTATTAAACGCAAAAGTTTCTCCGAGTGATTCCTGCGATCTGTCTCCCATCCAGCCCTGCCGCTCGTCGCGCTGCGGACAGTCCGAGGGAATCGAACGATAGTTATTTTGCGTGCTCCATCGCCAGTTATGCACAATCTGATTGACCAGTTTGTCTGAACATGCAAAGCCGCCGCTGGCCGGCAATGCATTGTGCACTTCCTGCCCTTCAAGCGTTGCAAGCGTGGGTGTGCCCGGGTAACCGGTCATTTCAACAAACCTGAATCCATGGGTGGTGAATACCGGATGCCAGCGGGTAGGGCCTTTGCCATTGAGAATCAGCGTATCGGTCTGTTTTGCCGATCGCAGATTCGCAACAAAAAGATGCAGGGAGTCCCCATCTGCCGCATTGAGATTAACCGTGTACTTTCCATTGCGTGTGAGGCTCTCGCCGTAGCGCAGCACAATGGCGGTTCCGGCCGGCGCCGCAGGCGCCATAATTTGACACCAGCCCGCCATGTTCTGCCCCATATCAAATATCCATTTGCCCGGCGCAACTTCAACCAGCTTTTTGGGATGCAGAATCTGCGTAACGCGAATCGGCTGGGCGAATTGTGACCGTAATGCGCCCCCGGGGGCCGCAACGGTTATGGCCGATTGCCACCCCGCCGCGTTGAAGCCGGGCTGATCCCACCCGGTCATGCGCAGGCGGGCATCATACGTTTCGCCATCGTATTCGTTGTTGGCGACAATGGGGCCCCGGTCCGTGGCTTGCCAGCTGTGGTTGCTGACTACCAATTGTGTTGAGCCGTCGGCCAGACGTATGTGCAATTGCAAAAGCAGCCGCGGCGCGCCGAAGCTGACCGTGGGCGCAGGAACATGCAGCCGCGGCGCATAAAACCGGCCCTCGCCGAGAGCAACGCCCACGGTGTTTTGTCCCGGATGCAGCAGCCTCGTGACATTATAGGCACAGTAGTAGCAGCGCCGGGGATACCAGCTAAGCGCCGGCGACAGCTGATCGCGGCTGACCGGGCGGCCATTGATAAAAAGTCTGCTCCAACCCAATCCGCAGACGTAAACAATCGCCCGGCCAATCGGTTTGTTTAGCGTAAAATCGCGCCGCAGATATTGCGCCGGCACGCTGCGCTCATAGGCATCGGCGCCGCGGCCCCATGGCGCTATGCCATAAGGCCCAAGCGCCATGGCCGGCTTCCAATGGGCCGGCAAACCTCGGCATGTATCCCAATGTGCGTCTGTGTCTATATTTATCGTGCGCCCGCCGGCAAACAGCAAATGAAAATGCCCGATCAAGCCGGCCGGGTTGGCCGTCGTACCCGTATTGTCGGCGGCCACATAGATAACATTCCGACCGGAATGGAAAAATCTGGCAACATCGGCCATATAAATATGGTTAAAGTCATCTCCACGCATCGCCATGTGGCCGTTGATACGCAGGACAAAGGAGTTATCCGCAGTCATGGCAACTGTGGCATTTTTAAGCTGGACATCGCCGGGGATGACGAAGGTGCGACGGAAGCGGCGCGTTCCAATCGGCGCCGATTGGGTTGGCTGACCTTCGGGGTACCAGATCCATTGAGCGTGCAGCAACGCCTGCGCTTTTGAAGGCTGCAGAGGCAGGCCGATCCACTGTGCACCATGCCATCGCCCGGCCGACAGCAGTCCTTCCTGCCATTGAGCCATGTTGCTCCATTGGCTCACGACTCCAAGCTGGTTCCAGACGCGCAGCTTCCAGAAGCAGCGCTGCCGCGAGTGCAACGCGGGTCCGCCGTAGGGTATGTTGATAGACTGGTCGGTGCGTACCTTACCGGAGTTCCAGATATCGCCGTTATTTTGCGACAGAAGCGAGGGGGTTGAGGCGACAAGTATTTCATAGGCGCTCTGCATTTGGCCGTGGCCCTTCCAGGGCAGTACCCAGCCAAACTCCGGGTGGCGCGAGTTAATCGCCACAGGATTTACGCGCAGTTGCGTCTGCAGATGTACCGGCGCGGCGACAAGCCCGTCTTGCGCAGGCGATGCGGCCTTTGCCGCGCCGCAGATCATCATCAGCAACATAAGCGGCACCGACAATGGGGTAAGAAAATGCGGGCACTTTACAATTCTCTTTGCCATGATCATCCTCAAAGTTCTCTGGAGCGCGATCCCAAACTGACTGCAGATGGTGTTACGCCGGCCGGGCTGGTTCAGTCGCAGCCATAATAAATAATATACTTCTTATCGCCGAATTGCCATCCGGAGGCGTCATGGCGAAGAGAATTGTAAAGTGCCCGC
>JAJZKY010000158.1 GCA_021803885.1 Planctomycetota bacterium | reverse complement strand
GATTACGCGGAGATGAGGCGGATGTAACGGCAATGTTTTTCATTTAGTTGCAGGTGAAACACCTTGTAGCCTTGCCGTGTAGCCCTTGTGTAACCGTTATAACGTTTCCAATAGTGGCGAAGCGGGTGTACAGGTGACAGATGCCACATCTCAATCAAGGCTGCATTACGGGGATTGTCCATGATTGTCCGATGTCGCTAGATCTCCCAAGGATTGGTACTCAAGGACGGTAGCAATATGGAAATCATGAAAAAGAAAATGCGCCTTTACTCCATTACTCTGCTGTTGGTATGCGTTGGATGTATCCTTCCACGTGCATCCGCGCAAACGGCCACAATTGTGGATAACGGAAGCTCATTGTCTGTGAACTTCAATGAATCCGGGGCGACGTTGGCCATCGTGCATTTCACGGTCACCAGCGGCAGCTCAAGTTCCGGGCAGCTGAATGACACGATGTCAGGGTCGAGCGGAACCTTTACATACACGATTCAGCCACCAGAGGTTCCCTTGGTGGTCAGCGGCGCACCGTTGACCGTTGCCTACAGCGTCACCTACCAGGTGAACGGTGTCCAAAACACGGTCAGCTTCCCCAACTGGACGCGGAGTTCATCGGGGAGCACGCAGACGGTAGCCACGCCGACAATCACGCCGGGAGCGGGCAGCTACAGCTCTCCGCAGACGGTGACCTTGAGCGACGCGACATCGGGAGCGGCGATCTATTACACGACCGACGGCACGCAGCCGACAACTGGATCCACGCTGTATAGCGGAGCCTTTACTCTGTCGGCCAGCGCTACCATCAATGCCATCGCCGTAGAGAGTGGCTACACCAATTCCAGCGTAGCTTCGGCTGCAATCTCAATCACCGCTGCTGAACAACAGGCAGCGCCACCAGTAATTTCTCCCGGGACGGGTACTTTCACGTCAACGCAGACCGTTACGTTGAGTGATGGGACTCCGGGCGCTGCGATCTATTACACGACGAATGGAACGCAGCCAACAACATCCTCCCAGCTGTACAGCGGTGCATTTTCGGTATCGAGTACAACAACCGTAAACGCCATTGCAATTGCCAACGGCTATTTGAACTCAAGTGTGTCTACAGCAACACTAACCGTATCTTCACTTACAAATTATTCATATAATGTAGTTGAAGAGGGAAGCTCTTCCTTGGTAATTTACTTGGATCTAACGTGGGTGATGCCGAAAAACATACTTTCGGCCCCCATCATTACCTATAGCGTAACCAATTCCAGTGGAACTGTGCTGCAACCTCAAACCAGTCCAACGTTGTCTCCGGTGAGCGGATCAACGGAGAACTGGGCTTCTGCCCCCATCACAGGGCTGCAAACCGGAGATGTAGTCACATTCTTCTTCACCTATACGCAAGCCAATGGGACCAATATCAATGCTCCCATCAATGCTCCAGGAACGCAGTTTTCGCATTCCTTCTGCGGGTCCAGCACAACGGGATCTTGTACTCCAACCATTGCCTTGCCAACGTTTACGCCTGCGGGAGGTACCTACGCGTCTGGGCAGAGTGTAACCATCAATTCCCAGTCTTCGTGGCCTTCCGGAACCGAAATATACTACACAACAGATGGAGCAACGCCTATAGTCGGGAATAAGGATACTGTTTTGTATGCAGGAACTCCGATTAGCGTGGCTAGCTCAATGTCCATAAGCGCTAAGGCTATTAACGGTAGCCAGCAGTCTCCGGCGGCAGTTTCCACATATATCATTAGCTGCTCTGGTTGTGCTGTGCAGGCTCCCGTATTCTCTGCGCCATCTGGAACATATCAAAACGAACTCTATCTCTGGCTGGTCTCTCCAACACCGGGTGCAATTGTCTATTACACGCTGGATGGAACCACTCCAACTACATCTTCACCGCGGTTCTCTGCAGGCATAGGAATTCCATTGCCGGTAGGGACAACAACTGTGAACGCAGTAGCATATTTGAACGGAACGATGTCGAGTGTGGCTTCGGGTACTTATGTATTGCAAAGCCTCAATCAAAGTACCTGGAACGGCATGACTACGTTCACGGTGCAAAATAACTCTAAAGGTGAATATGCAAATGACCAAATATATTGGATGATTATTGGGCAGGATCCCAATAGTCCTGGAACATATATCCATGTCAATGCTCAGGGGCAGCTAGTTGATATGCAAGAGTCGGATAATACGATCTCTGAACCTGATGGACTCATGTATGCAAACTATGGCTTGCGTTTAGATCAGGTCAGTTCAGTAACTGTTCCTGCAATTCTGTCCGCGAGAATATACTTCAGCATTAACAATCCAGTTCTGATTCAATATCAGGGAACTGGATATGCTGGTCCGAATTTCAACAATCAGTCCGATCCAAACCTGCAAACAGTATTTGATTTTGCAGAGTTTGACATTAACTCGCCGACAAGTGGCAATCCTGGTATTTGGATTAACAATGGACAGGTGGATATGTTTGGCCTTCCATTGGAATTGAACGTACAGGGATTGGATAACTTTAATGCCACTGTTGGATTCCCAATTAATGAAGGTACAGCAAGCACGCGGCAAGAAATCTTTGCTCAATATATTGCAAGTGTGCCTGTTGAATTTCAAGGATTGGCTCAATCTCCTTATGCCCCGTTGCGTATTATTGCACCTGGACATGGAGCATTTAATCCTGGCAAAGATACGACCGGAGCTGTAGATGGCTTGCCGGCATGACAATACGATACGTATCTCGATACGTATACGCAGGCGGTGTGGAATCAATACACAACTGAGCCATTAGTGATAACACTCGCCAACGGAAATACGTATACGGGATATGTGGATCCGAATGATAATTTCAACTTTACGGATCAAACAGGAAAAACCGTAGACGCTGGTGGCAACCCACTTGTAATCCCTTCAAATTTCTCTAATTTGAATGGATGTGTAGATAGTGGAGCCTTAACTTCTTTCCCAGACACGGCGGAAATCATGTTGGGTCTTGGAAATCTAAACTGCGGAGCTCCGGGTAGCGTGGCATTACAGCTGGAAGCGCAGATGGCTGCAGCTCTCAATCGTCACGTGGCAGATAAGCCATTCTCGGATTGGTCGAATCCGCTGGATTATTACACGCAGGCGCCTGCAAATTACTATATGCAATTCTGGCATCAGGTTCAGATCGATGGACTTGCTTACGGAATGGCCTATGATGATGCGCAGCAGAATAGCCCATCCATCCAAACATCTACACCGCAAAGTGTAACGTTTACCATCGGGCAATAAATGTAGCTGTCTCTTCGCGCGCCATGTAGCTTGCTTCTGCAGCTACATGGCGCTTTTTTTGTTTGTATCAACACGAATTGCTACTGCTTGTGGCATCGTTTTAATTCCGATATAAGCGCGCGCAACGCATGGCCGCGATGGCTCAGCGCATGTTTGGTCTCCAAGTCAATCTCAGCCATCGTCTGTTGCAGCATCGGCAAAAAAAAGAGTGGATCGTAGCCAAAGCCGCCCGTGCCGCATGGAGATGCAAGAATCTTGCCCTCCACGGTGCCCTCGGCGTTGGCGAATGATTTTCCATTCTGCGCCGCCGCCAAAACACAGCGATAGCGGGCTGCTCGACGATCCGCCGGAACAGCGCGCATCCGTTCCAGCAGGAGAAGGTTGTTGGCCGCATCGGTGGGAAGGTCTGGGCGGAAACCAGCGTCCGCAGCGAAGCGGGCCGAGCGCACGCCGGGCAGGCCATCGAGCGCCTCCACTTCCAACCCGGAGTCATCCGCCAAAACAATTTTTCCGGGTGCGAGCGTGCTGTAAAACTCCGCTTTGCTGCACGCATTCTCCGTGAAGGTGGCTCCATCCTCTGGGGCGACGGCCAGCCGCTCCATGCTGGGCAGTGGCTCGATTCGAAAATGGGCCGAGATGGCAGCGGCGGCCACGGAAAAGTCTCGTAGCTTGCCCGCGCTGGTGGTGGCGACGTAGAGTAGCACCGGATCGGATGTGGCTGTGCGCATGGTCTCCATCGTACGGGTCAGCCTCTGGACTCCGGAAGAAATTTCTGCAGCGGGCATCCCTCACACTGCGCCGTGACGCGGCAATGGCGCTTGCCTACTTCGACGATTACGGCATGGAATTCTTGCGCACAGGCAAGTGCCGATTCTGGCGCACGTGCTGACAACATCTCTTCCGCAGCAGAGCGCAACTCTGGGTCGAACCGCTCCGCAGTGGCTGGAATCAGGCCATGCCGATGCGCCACGCGGCGCAGATAAGTATCGATCACGATGGCTGGATGACCCAGAGCGTAGACAAGAATCGCGTCGGCTGTCTCCGGGCCAACGCCGGGCAGGGCCAGAAGTTGCTGGCGCGTCTGCACTTGATTTTGGCGGCGTAGACGGTCGAGTGAGCCGCCATGCTGCGCATCCAAAAAACTAACGAAGGCGCGCAGGGATGCAGCCTTGCGGCGCGCGAAACCGGAGGGCCGGATCAGCGCTTGCAGTTGGCTGCTGGGCGTGCGGCGCAAGCCGTCCAGGCTCAGGCAGCCTGCGCGGCGGAGATTGGCGATGGATCGCTCGACGCTGGCCCACGCAGTTGCCTGCGTCAGGTATGCGCCGATGATGACTTCAAAGCGCGTCCGCGCAGGCCACCAGTGTTGTGGGCCATAGGCTTTGCAGAGTGTGGAATAAAAAGTGTGCAGCGCGTCCGCTGCGGTTTTAGCTGGCAATGTGTTGCGCATGGGAACGCGACTTACTCCAAGGGGGCGGGCTTGTTCTGCAGCGCCTGCTTCCATCCCAGCACCTTGGCGCGCGTGGATTCTGCCTCAGCTTCGGCGATCTTGCCCTGCATCTGATACAAGATGGAAAGCCGCGTGTGGATCAGTACGTCATTGGGAAATTGTTCGGCCAGCCGCAAGGCTTCTGCGACGGCCTCGTCCAGTTGGCCGCCGTCCTGCAGGGCGCGGATCAAGCCATGCCAGGCATCCGCATAGCCCGGATCACACCGCAAAGCGTCGCGGAAGGCGGCTATCGCGGCGGCGGAGTCGCCCGCGGCGATGCAGTCCACGGCGCGGTAGAAATGTTCCTCCGCATCTTGCACTGCATTCAGTACTGCATTTTGCTTGGGTTCAGAAGTGGGAATCTCCGTCATTGGCGCGCTCTGGTTCTGATTCTACGCGTCTATGGCGCAGTCAGCGCGCAGAGGGCAGTGCAGCGGCGGAAGGTGCTCGCGCAGAAGCGGCTTGTTCACGCGCGCCCAACGAGGGCATGATCGCAGGGGCCAGAACGGATCCAGTCACCATGGGCCGCTGCGCCACGGCCGGGCTGGGCTTTTGCCCGGCTATGGCTGGCCCGCTTGCAGGTTCCTTGCCCATCCATAACTCTTCATGGTGCTCAACATGCGGCAGAACGATGATGTCCACGCGCCGGTTGCGGTTGCGGCCCTCGGCAGTGGAGTTGTCGGCGACCGGATGATATTCTGCATAGCCTGCCGCAGAAAGATGCGAAGGCACCACGTGGCTTTTTTCAATAAAGAGCTGGGCCAGTTGCGTGGCGCGGGATGTGGACAGCTCCCAGTTTGATTTGTAAATGCTGTTGTGGATGGGCACGTTGTCGGTGTGGCCTTCGATGCGCACGTCATAGGGCGTCACCGCCAGCGCACTACCAATGGCCAGCAGCGATGGAATGGACGCTGGCAACGGCGCGGCCACGCCACTTCCAAAGAATCCCGCAGCCCGCAAAGAGATAATCAGCCCATCCCGGCCCACCTTGACGCTGACGGTTTTCCGGGCGATCTGCGCGGCCAACAGTGTGTCCAGCTTGGCCTTCATCTTGTTCAGGTCGGCCAGTGTGGCCGGCGAGGCTGCATCCAGATCGTCGCCCATCATGATCGTTGCAGCGTTCGGTGCGCCGCCAGGGTTCTGCAGGTTGGGAGCGCTGGTGGTCATGGTAAAGATACCCATCGTCTGAAACGCGGAGTGGATGGAGTATTCCACTTGCTCCACTTTTTTGCGATCGGATTGAGAGGAAGAAAAGAGCACCACAAAAAATGCGAAGAGCAGCGTGATGAAGTCGGCGTAAGAAACCAGCCAGCGCTCATGGTTGACGTGCTCGTGCTTTTTTTTGTGGGTCATGACTTGGCTGCCTCGGCATGGGGGTGTTGCTCCGACAAGAATGTCTTCAGCTTGGTCTCCACCATGCGTGGATTCATTCCCTCCATGATGGATATGACACCTTCGAGCATCATTTCCTTCTGCACCTGCTCCTCGCGCTGGCGGATTTTGAGCTTGCCCGCAACCGGCAGGTAGATCAGATTGGCCGAAGCCACGCCATAAATCGTCGCAACGAAGGCGACGGCGATGCCACGTCCCACTTCGTTGATGTTGTCCAAGTGCTGCATCACCTGAATCAGGCCCAGCACCGCGCCGATGATGCCCACCGTGGGCGAGTAGCCGCCAGCGGATTCGAAAACCTGCGGGATGCGCTCTTCATTCTCGCCCTGGTTGTCCAGTTCCAGTTGCATGATCTTGCGCAACTCGCCGGGATCCGTGCCGTCGACGGCCAGCATGAGCGCCTGCTTCAAAAAGGAATCATGCACAGAGGCCAAGTCGGCATCGAGGGAAACAATGCCGCTCTTGCGGGCCTTATTGGCAAAGCCGACAAGCTGGGCGATCAGCGCGGTTCCATCCGGCTCGCCGCTGAAGAAGACGCGCGCCAGATTTTTCAAAGCTCCCAAGACAATGCGCATCGGGAACTGGAGCAGAATGGCTCCAATGGTGCCACCAAAAACAATGATGGCGGCCGTGGGCTGCAAAATCTGTCCCAGCTTGCCACCCTCCATCATCATGCCGGTCAGAATGCCCCCGATGGCCAGGACCACTCCGCCAAAGCTGCTCTTATCCATGATGATTCACTCCACGTTGCCAAAATTCATCCACATCTGACAGAAACCAGTGCAACCAGCGCATGGCTTAATCCTCTTCACGCTGCCGCCGCCGCCAACTTCTGTCTTCTTCGTCCTTGATCACATGTCGGGCCGCGCTGGCCTCTTCCACCGCGTTGGATGCGGCCTTGGCGCTCAACGCCGTCTCGCGCGAGGAGGAGTACTCCTCCACCGGCTGCTTCACCTGGGGAAAGGCCGCTCGCAAGAGTCCAGAGCGATAGGTCTGCACCCGCGCCATCAGTTCTTCACACGTCTCCGCGACAACAATTTTTTCTCCCGTGACCAGCGTGATGACCGTGTCGGGATTGGCCTCCGCATAGCGGATCAGATCGCTGTTGAGCACCATTGTTTCGCCGTTTAAGCGCGAGAGTTGAATCATAAGGGCCTTCTGGGCTGCAATTTTGCAGCTACAAAAGGTGTATCGGCGCAAGGCGAAGAAAGATGACACCACCTATGAGGAGCTTCCTGCTGTGTGGCCTTCCAGCGGGGGAAATGGTTACCAACGGGTGAAATTGTATTTGGCAAGTAAAGTGCTGCGGGCCGGGGCCGATGTAAGTCCGTGAGTGCGGAATTTCCAACCGCGCGGATTCTTCCTCAAACCGCCCCGGGCAACAGGGACGGGATGGAGAGGGATTCGCAGGGACAGAAACCCGCCAACCACAATCTCTATCGGTCTTCAGGAGCGGAATTATGTCCTTAGGCGTATTGAACAACATCTCTGCCATCTACGCAGAGAACAACCTGAACCAGACAAACGCCAGCTTGCAGAACACGCTGACGCAGCTCTCGTCTGGGTCGCGCATCAACTCCGGCGCGGATGACGCCGCAGGACTGTCACTAGCCGACGGTCTGGGCGCCAACTCCACTGCCCTCACCCAATCTGCAACCAACGCCAGCAGTGGCGTGGGCCTGTTGCAGGTGGCCGATGGCGCGCTGTCGCAGGTGACCAATCTGCTCAACCGCGCGATCACGCTGGCCACGGAAGCCTCCAACGGCACGCTGAACACCACGCAGGACGCTGCAGCCAATCAAGAGTATCAGTCGATCCTGGCTGAAATCAACAACATTGGCTCCACAACCAGCTACAACGGCATCGGCGTCTTCGGTTCAAGCACCGCTATCTTTACAGGGGATGCCTCGGCGATTGGTTCCAGCACGGATACGCTGAATATCAAAGCGCTCAGTTCCTCCAGCGTGGGCGACGTGGGCGGTGTGATTACAGCAGCGACCACAGCGGATACCTATACCAGTGGTGCTGTCTCTTCAACCTCAACCTTGGCTGCAGGTGCAACCCTTGGATTTCAACTCGCGCCCACCTATGCAAATCTTACGGGTGTCGTGAGTGGAAATACGGAGACGTTTACGGCAGCGTCCGCTACCGACACCTTCAACATTGGAGCCAACGCCTTTAGCACGACGGCAACCAACACCGCCAGCTCAACTCCGCAGACGCTGACGCAGATTGCAGCAGCGTTGAATGCTCAAAGTACATTTGACAACAGCGCCAATGCTGTATCGTTTGTGGCCTCGGTGAACAGCGCGGGGACAGCACTCACGATTACATCGAATGGTACGACTCCGACGGCACCAACGGCAGCTACGCTGACAGCAGCCACGAATACCGTGAGCGTAGCTGTGGGCGGCGATACAGTAGCAGCGGCAGCTTCAGCCATCAACAGTGCGAACATTTCTGGAATCACTGCCACCGTGCAAACGGCGGGAGGATATTCCAGCCTGGTGGTGAATGATTCCACTGGCGCTGCCCTGCAGACGTTTACAACTGCCAGCACGGGCAACAACAATACAACCCTGGCCTTTACGCAGGTACTGGGTTCAGCGACCAACGGTATCAGCTATCAGGAGGGTACCGGTGCTGCGCTGAACACCACCAACCTGAGCGATGCTGCGAACGCGCAAACGGCTTTGACGGACATCAGCACCGCCATCACCGACGTGGCTGCACAGCGCGGTTATCTGGGTTCCCAGATCAACACGCTGAACGCCATTGCCAACGTGGAGAGCAC
>JAJZKY010000157.1 GCA_021803885.1 Planctomycetota bacterium | reverse complement strand
AGTGCTCGGACGCGGATTCGCGTGGCTGGACACGGGCACGCAGGATTCCTTGATTGAAGCGGCGACCTTTATCCAGACGATTGAAAAACGCCAGGGATTGAAGGTGGCCTGTCCGGAGGAAATCGCGTATCACCTGGGCTACATTGACGCGACGCAGATGGAGCGACTGGCTGCCAAGCTGGGCAAGAGCGGCTATGGAAACTATCTGCTGCAGGTTCTGCGCGAGGTGGAGGTATGAAGGCGAAGCATGCGGGTGGCCTGCGCATCCTGGTCACCGGGCGCGATGGCCAGGTTGGCCGGGAACTGATTGCTTCACTGGCCGGCTTGGGTGAAGTCACAGCCACGGGTCATGAGGAGTTGGACCTCGCTTCCGACTATTCCATTGCCAGCGTGGTGCGGGATCTGCGACCGCATTTGATTGTGAATGCCGCGGCCTATACTGCGGTCGACAAAGCAGAGAGTGAACCGGATTTTGCATGGCGCGTCAACGCGGACGCGGTTGCTACGCTGGCGGCGGAAGCGAAAACGGTTGGCGCGGCGATGATCCATTACTCCACGGACTATGTGTTCGATGGCGCCAAGGCGACGCCGTATGTCGAGGAAGACGCGACGCATCCGTTGAGCGTGTATGGAAAAACCAAGCTGGCCGGAGAGCAGGCGCTGGCGTCTGCGGGGATTCCATATCTGGCGCTGCGGACCAGTTGGGTGTACGGTGCGCAAGGAAAAAATTTCTTGTTGACGATTTTGCGGCTGGCGATGGAGCGGCCGGAGTTGCGGATCGTCGACGATCAGATTGGCGCGCCGACCTGGTCGCGCGACATCGCGCTCGCCACCGCGTCCATTGCGGAGCGTTGGCGGCACAGCGGGTTCGCCGCCGCCAAATCTGGCGTCTACCACGTCACGGCGGGCGGCAGAACCAGTTGGTATGGCTTCGCGTCGGAAGCGATTCGGCTTCGGGCGCAGTCCGCTCATGCGAGGAAGTTGGCGCATCTGACGCCCATCTCTTCCGCGGAATATCCAACACCGGCCGAGCGGCCAAAAAATTCTCAATTGGATTGCGGCAAACTGGCGCGAGTCTTCGATTGCACGTTGCCGGATTGGAAGGCCTCGCTGGAGGCTGTCGTGCATACGCTGGACTGAAAGCGCTGGATAAAAAACGATTCGCCGTGTGGGTCCTCAGCGAACAGTTTGTCATCCTGAGCCGCAGGCGAAGGACCCGGCGTTTGGCCGCAGACTACAGGATCCTTCGCTCCGCTTCAGGACGATGCCACTCATCCGATCAATCCAGGTCGAAGTCGCGCAAGGGACGGGATTCACTCGGCGATTCCTTGGCGCGGCGCAGGGCTTCGGAGAATTTCTTTTCCAGCACGTCATCCTTGTTCTTTTCCGCTTCCACGGATTGGCGGAACAGCATCTGTTTTCGTTCTTCCTGGTCCTTCAGTGCCCGCGTGGCTGCTTCGAAATCTTCAAATGTCTTCTTGCGTGGGGCGGGCGTGTGCGCGATGACGGCGTGGGTACTCGCATCCACCTTTACGATGGCGCCGCAATCGGGGCAGGTGATGTCAAAAATGCTGGAATTCTTCGCACTCATGGGGCGCATCCCTTCTGCGATTTCAAGCTCCGCATCAGGATACATCTTCTCGGCAATGTTCAACTTCGCCTGGGCAAGCGGCCGCGTCCTCGCGACTCTGCCCGTCTATAGATACAGCGCGTGGTGACCGCAATTCCCCGTGCGTGCCTGTTCGACGAGCAAGTCGATGAGCGCTGGATCGTGGACGAGAAAGGAAACTCCGGCGAAGACGCGCTCCTGCAAGTTGCCGTTGGGGAAAAGGTTCCGACAGAGCGCATCGGCGTGGCGGCGCAGGCTTGGATCGCGCTGCAATTGGAAATTCGCGGAGAGCCGGCGCAGGCGATTCATCTGGTACAGCATCTTCGATGCAGCGATGTCGGCGGCATGGCCGAGCCCTTCATCCTGCGCGCGCATCCATGCCGTGACCGCTTCCAGTTCATCGTGCAGCGCATTCCCGGCGGCCGAGATCTTGCGCTTGCCTTCCACTGGCATCGCCCGCGCGCCCAGTTGATGAGCAAGCGCGTCTCCGGTAGTCAACACATCGGGCAACGCGAGTCCATGCTGTTCGAGCAGCCGCGCCAGTGCTGGTTCAATCAGCGTGGCCGAGTACCGTGGCAGGACCGGAGTGGTGCGGCCAAGGATGCGCTGGTAGACGACTTGCGATTGGGCAAAGTAGGCAACCTCCGCCGGGCCGCCGATATAGGCAGAAGTCGGAAGCAGTGTGTCTTGAACGACTGGACGCAGCAAGGCGTTGGGGCTGAGGCGCTCAGGTGATGTGTCGAGGATTCGGATGAGGTCAGCAGTGGTGTACTGTGCCGGGCCCGCCGACCATGTGTCGTTCGCCACTTTTTTCAGGGCGTTGCGCGCGCCGGTGGTTTCGTCCACCAGGAACAGCAGGCTGGAGGATTCGCCGACCATCACCTGGGCGTGGTATCCAGCCTGCTCCAATGCGGCGGTGCGTTCGATTAGCGCGGCATGGATCTCGTCGGCTCGTTCAATGGCGGCCCGCAAGATCGAAGCGCCGAGCGCATGGAACGGCCGTGCCGAAGCGTCGATCACAATCAAACCGTATCGGCTGAAGATGCGTGTCAGAAGTCCGCCAAAAGCGGATGCGAAGGTTGCGGCGGGAGTGTAAAGAGAAGAGAGCAAATCGGTGGTGACATTCTCGCCCAGACATCGTCGCAGCTCGCCGAGCAAGGGCAGAATCGCATCGCCCAGCGGCAGATCGCCGACCGGTTTTCCCGACGCGGAAGGTTGCGGCAAGCGCAGCGTGGTGATTTCGTTGCCGCAGAGGATTGTCGCCTGGTTCACTTCGTCGAAGTCGTGGTCTTCACTGGCCAGCCAAAAGATGGGCACATGGGGATGACCGGAACGGCTCGCCTCCCCGGCTAGATGAATCGCGGTCGCTGCCTTCATCAGCGTCATCAGCGGGCCGCCGAATAACGCGACCTGCTGTCCGGTGACGACGGCCGCAGCTCCTTGAGCGAGGCGATCGAGATTGGATTCTGTCGCGGAGTCCGCGCCAAAACCGCGATTCTGCCGGCGCAGCAATTCGACAATGGCCGCTCGATGGGCTGGCTCGATCGCGGGAGAATCGAGCATCCACTGATCCCCCCCGGCAGCCGCATCGGAATAAAACGCGCGCAGCTTCTCCCAATTGCCGGACACATAGTCGCGATAGAGATCGCTGACGTGGGGCAGCGCCGTAACGGGATAGCAATCTGCGTTCAACTGCGCGTCACTCCTGATGGATGGGCCGATTGCGCGGCTGTTGCGGCGGGTACCCTGGGGCTCCAGCGCACTTGCCAAGTGTCTCATGCAGTGGATGCTTGCAGGAGGGATGGAGATGCGAGGAATCGATACGGAATCTGTGCCGGCTACTCGCGTCCTTCGCGGGCATCCTTCCACAGATCGATCCCGCTCTCTTGCGCGAAGCGGTCGATCTCCTTCAACTCGGCGTCAGTGAACTGAAGTTTCTTGACCGCATCGAGCGAATCGTTGAGCTGCTCTACGTTGCGCGCGCCGATCAACGCCGAGGTAACGCGCGGATCGCGCAGCACCCAGGCGATGGCCATCTGCGCCAGCGTCTGACCGCGACCTTTTGCCAGCTCATTCAAAGAGCGCACGCGCTGGATATTCTGCTCGCTGAGGAACTCCTTTAGCAGCGTTTCTCCTGCCTTGGCGCGGGAATTTTCCGGCACTCCGTTGAGATATTTTCCGGTCAGCAGCCCCTGGGCCAGCGGAGAAAACGCAATGCAGCCGACACCGAGTTCCGCAAGCGTGCCCAGCAATTCTTTTTCAATCCAGCGATTCAGCATGGAATAGGAAGGCTGATGGATCAGCAGCGGAACGCCTTCGCTTTTCAGAATTTTGGCCGCTTCGCGGGTGCGGTCGGCGTCGTAAGAGGAGATGCCGACATATAAAGCTTTGCCCTGCCGCACGGCTGTGACCAGCGCACCCATGGTTTCTTCCAGCGGCACGTTCATATCCGGCTTGTGGGAGTAGTAAATGTCAACATACTCAAGCCCCATGCGATCGAGGCTTTCGTCGAGCGAGGCCAGCATATATTTGCGCGACCCGCCCACGCCGTAGGGTCCGGGCCACATGTCCCAGCCGGCCTTCGAGGAGATGATCAATTCATTGCGATGGTCGCGAAAATCCTTGCGCAGAATGTGTCCGAAGTTTTCCTCGGCGGAGCCGTAGGGCGGGCCATAGTTGTTGGCCAGATCGAAATGGGTGACCCCGCGATCGAATGCCCGACGGAGGACGGCACGGCCGGTTTCAAAGACGTCGGCGCCGCCGAAATTCTGCCACAGTCCCAGCGATATGGGCGGCAATACGATCCCGGAGTGCCCACAGCGCCGAAACTCGGCCTGCTGATATCGTTTTTCATTCGGCACATAACTCATCCGCGTACATCTCCTTCGATACGAAAGTTAGAGGGGCGAAAACTGCCTAACCGGTTGGATGGCTGGTGCGCCCGGCAGAATTCGCCCCGGTGGCGAACTCGCGACCAGCGTCGTGTGAATGTAGTGGTGCGCCCGACAAGATTCGAACTTGTGACCTAACGCTTCGGAGGCTCTAGGTTAGCGCGGTGCAAGCTATCGTTCAAATCCCTGGCACTTCAATTCGGAACAGCTGAGGACAGAAAACTAAAACCTCTCCACCATACATCCAATCCGCCCAATGTCAACATCTAAATGAAAAACTTTCGTAACGTCTCACGCGGGTATCTCGATCCGCACCCCTGCAACATAGATCGACTTGTAGCCGGGTCGCTCCTCGATCTGCATCGGCGCAGGCGCGGGCAGCGGCTTGTAGAGCGCCGCCTGGAGCGGGCGCGGCCGCTGCGGGCCGTTGATCAGCGGCATCTGCATCCATTTCCGTTGGACTGCGTCGCTCACATGCGTGTACCACTCGGACATTCTCGGCGACATGTGGCCTGCTCGCGACATCGCAACCGCCAGCGGCACGCCGCGCTCGGCCAACCGCGTGATTCCCGTGTGGCGAGTGTCGTACATGCGAAACCATTGCAGCCTGGCAGCGGATCGAACTTCTTCCCACCGGCGCTTCAACCCGCTCACCGTCATCGGACGCGTGGGATCGTGTCTCTCCCCCTTGCCGCGCAGCCCAAAAGGGAAAAGATAATGTTGCGGCTCGACGCATCCCAGATCCCGCGCCCGCTCCAACAGCCGTTCAGCCGCAAACAGCACGTCAGCCGACTCAAGCGCGATGGTGCGCCGTCTCCCACGCGTCTTGCTACCTTCCCATGGGATATTGATCGTGCGATGCAGCAGATCGACGTCGCCGATCCGCAAGGCTCGCAGCTCATTCGTGCTGCATGTAGTGTCGAACGCCAGCACGGAATACCAATGCACCACGCTCCAACTCGGCCGCATTGCGGAAACGTCCAGCCAGCGCTGCTGTTCCTCCGGCGTCAAAGCCCGCTGTTTCTCTTCGCCGTCCACTTGGAGCTGCTCGTAATACTCCTTCATCTCATCCGTCCAGACCTTGGCGCGACGCAGAATGGCCGTCAGCAACCCAATTTCCTGATTGACCTGGCCAGCTTTGCATGGCAGCGCGCGCGGCTCTTCATGCGGCCTGCGCCTCCGAATGAACGGCGCTCGACCCTCCAGCCGCGCCAGTTGATATTCGCGGATGTGCCCGAGGTGGATTCCCGAAAGCGCCATGCCTCCGAAAAACAAGTTCAGGCTGCGGATGCACCGCTCGTAGTGGATGATCGTATTTTTTTTGATGTACCGCGCAGACTTGACCGCGCCCGGCGTTGCGTCGATGGATCGCATACGCATATAGAGCAGCGCCGCCTCGCAAAAGGGCAGCGCGTCAGACAGAGAGCGCGAATACATTTGTCTCAGTTCATCACATGCCGGGCAATCGAGATGGCCCAGCGTGTGTTGGAGGGGGATGGTGGACTGCTCCCCACTATACGCAGCGGTCCCGACCTCCACTGTTCTTTTTTCGCTCCAGGCGGGTGACTTTCGTAACCCATCGCACACCAACCGCGACCCACTGGGTATCTGATGCATAGACACGGGCTCCCGTAGGATGCCATCATGTCCACGATGCGGCAGATGTCCCTTCGCCTCAGCGCAATCCAGCGGATGCAGCTTCAGCGGCTAGCGCAGAAGCTCCAGATCGATAAGGCCAACGTCATCCGACTGGCGATCACGCGCCTCGCGGAGCAGGAAGGCATAATCTGCGCGGCCCCAGCCCAGCGGAAATGATCCGCGCTCCCCATGTTCTAGCACAGTTCTTTGCCGTTTGCAAGACAATGTATGACAATAGCGGAATTTTTCTTGCAATCTTCCCCGGAGGGTGTACACTGGACACCATGAAAAACGCCGTTCCCTCAGCCTCGCGTAAAAAAGATTCCTCGGAACGAGTCTCGTTTCGCCTCCCCTCCAAGTTGCTGCAACAGGCCGACGCGCTCGCGAAGGAAAACAACATCGACCGCTCGGCGGTGATCCAGATTGCGCTCACCCGCATTGTAAAATCCGGAATCTAGGAAGCTGTCTCGAAAAAGAAGGCGCATAACCGAACACCGAACATAAATCCAGAAACGAGGACAAACCATGAAACGCATTCTGTCTTGCTTCGCAGTCACAATCCTTGCCAGCAGCTCTCTCCTGTCCCAATCGCAGATGTACGGCATCCAGTACGGCGGAGGAACGATACCCAACGCAGTGGGTCGTCTGTGGATGGCCATGTCAGTAACGAGCGATGCTACGACCTTTCAGTTCGTACCAGCGAAGCATCCGATTCCACTGAAGGCTAAAGTCCTGGCAAAATACTTCGAGAAGCATCCCGATATCGGCCAGACCTACTCCATCCCCTCGAATACCATCAAATCGATCTCGCTCTCGCAGGACAAGCATCACCGAGTCGGCACCGGCATCGCGATCTCAGTCGTCTCGCTCGGCGCCGGCATACCCGTGATGTTCACCAAATCTACGAAAGACTACATCGCCATCACCTGGGATGACGCGGGCAAGAAAGGGGCAGCCGAATTTCAGGCCGACAAACGCGATTACCGCGCCCTGCTAACCGCGCTCTCCGGCGCGTCCGGCGTGCCCGTAACAGCCGCCATCGACACCGAGGCAAAATAAGCCGTCGGGCCGCATCGCAATCGCTGGAGAATCAGTTGGTCGAGGTGCTTCCGTTCACCACACGATGCTTTGCACGCCAGAGACAGTCGTCGCTGCTGCGATTTCCCCCTCCAGCGTCAACTTCTTCGTAAACGCAGCCGTGGATACGTTCTGGATCGCCTGCCCGAGCAGCTCCAGTTGCGCATACGTGAGCTGCTGCACCGTGCCGCTCGCATCCATCAGCGAGTATGTCTGGGTTCCCGTCGCGTTCGTCACATTTGCGGCGATGTATCCCATGATGTTTTGCTGCGTGTCGACATCGGTCGGAAACGTATACGCGGTCGACCCAAAGGTCACCGTGACTGGAGGCCCGTAACGCGCAGCGAAATACGCCTGCTCAATGACGGCTCTCTGCGCGGACTTTGCCTGAGTCAATTGGACCGTCGCCCATGCGGTATCCAATTGCGCCTGCGTCGGCTGCGCGCCCAGGAGCGCCGTATTCCACGCCACGATCTGGAGAGTGCCCGAGAAGTTTTCCAGCGCGAAATCGCGCCCAGCCACAGCGTGGGGAAAAAGATAGTACAGTACGGCGACCAGGTCCATCAAGAGCCTCCTATGGCCAGAATGTAGCGGATAAGCCACGTTGCTGGATCGTGCCGGCATAGCTGTCGCCGCCCATGAAAAATCCGAGCGTATTTCCTACCGTTGTGTTCACTGCATACGTTGCGGAATTAGGGGAGACGGAGACTGTCGCATTCGCCTGGTTCGCAGCGAATGGGACCGCTCCGATCTGGCTACCATGCACTTCCATGCTGCCGCTGGTACCAACCCCGGTGCAGATGAGCCAGAAATCCTCTTGCATCTCTTCCAACACAGTCGTTGCCGATGCAACGTAGATTCCATTCGCCGGTGCCAAAACCGTTGCGCCATTCAGCCAGAGGCCCACGTCGGGAGTCGAGCTGAAGCCGATTTCCAGCACGAAGGCTACGCGCACATGGATCGACTGCCCAACTGCGGTAAAGGTTCCGGCGGGAATTGTTATCAAGGAGGCGAACGCAGTATTTGCTGCCGTGAGAGAGTCCCCTGCCTGGATAGTCGTCTGCGTATACAGGCGCGATGGGCCCGAACCTCCCGTAATCGCTACGGCTGCCTGCGCCGTCGTCAAGCCTTTGCCGTTCGTCGTTATCTGGCAAACATGGGTCGCGTCTCCACACTGTCCCGGCGCCGTATTCACAGTCGCCAGCGTCAGCACGCTTCCGCCTGCGGAAGTAGTCGCGTCTCCGCTAAATGGCGGGAGTAGCGCGGTAATCTGCGCAACCGTAGCGCAAACCACGTCCGTGCCGTTCCCTCCGAGAGCGCAAGTGTAGGTCGTCGTCGTCGAGTTGCTCACAGTATTCGGCCCAGCAGGCCCCGTAGCTCCAGTCGCGCCCGCTGGGCCCGTCGCGCCTGTACTTCCAGTTGCGCCAGTGGGCCCAGTTGCTCCCGTCGCGCCTGTGGCTCCCGCTGGAATTCCAAAATTGAAGATGGCCGCAGAGGAACTCCCAGAATTGCTCACAGTTGGCGCTGCGCCAGTAGCCAGTCCCGTGGCAGTCCCTGCCGTTATGGTCGCGGCGGCTCCCGCTGGACCGGTCGCACCCGCGCTCCCAGTTGCCCCAGTTGGGCCTGCTGGGCCCGTAGCTCCAGTTGCGCCGGCAGGAATTCCAAAATTGAAGACAGCCGCGCTTGAACTCCCTGAATTGCTCACCGTTGGCGCTGCGCCAGCAGCCAATCCAGTGGCCGTCCCGGCCGTTATGGTCG
>JAJZKY010000156.1 GCA_021803885.1 Planctomycetota bacterium | reverse complement strand
CCTCGACCGTCGTACGAATATGAAATACCAGCGACTGTCGAGTATTCATTGAGGCCATTGGCGGCATAGCTCTGGGTAGTACCATTGACCAGAGGGTAATACGCAGGATTTGATATGGTTTCGCTTACGATCTGGTCTGCCGGGTTGTACTGATAAGAGAACGATACATCATCTGCCGTAGTCGCAAGCGTCTGCGACAGCGCGCTCAGCCGATCGATTCCATCATATCCAAACGCTGTCGTCGCGACACCACCGCCGCGCGCAATCTCGGTGAGCTGCCCCGCACCGTTGTAAGTGTACGCGGCAAGGGCAGTGCTTCCGCTCTCGAGAACCTGGGACAACCGATCGAGTCCGTCGTACCCATAAGTAATGTACTCGCCATCGGGATAGGTGACTTCGGTACGATCTCCGTCGGCGTCATATTGATATGCCATCGTCTCGGCCGTGCCGCTGAGATCGACGGTTTCGGAGGTCAGATCGCCGAAGCCGTCGTACGTGTCCGAGACCCCTTCGCCGGTTGCCGAGGAGAAGTTCGCGTACAGCCTTTGATTCTGCAGATTGTAGCCGTAGTAGACCGTCTGCTCCCCCGGCGCCACCTTTGTGGTCATTCGGTTCAAGGCGTCGTACGTGTACTGGATCGTTTGTCCGTCGCGCGTGACTCGAGTAAGGCGGTTGTTATCGGCATCGTACGTGTAATGCTCGGCATCGCTCGGATCCGACGACCCTTGGCTCGTTGCTGAGGGGAACTCGGTCTCAGAGAGCCGATCGAAGCCGTCGTAGCCCAATGTCGTTACGTTGCCATTGGCATCGGTGATCGTGCTCACCAGACCGTCCGAGTTATAGATGTAGCTCGCGTAATTCTCCTGGTTTGACGTTCCGTAGGCTCGAGTGATCACCAAGGGCTTATTGTTATACGGGCTGTATGTCGTATAGGTAATCCGATCGGGACCATCCGTGCCCTGAGGAGTCGTTAGCGAGCATGCGCCCGTGCCGGTACCGACAGACGGATTCATGCGGATCGCCACGCACTCGAGGCGGCTCATGCTGTCGTAGGCATACTGTGTGAGCTTGTAGGGGGTACCGGAGGCGGAGGAGACCTCCTTCGAGCTCACCCGTCCCATGGAATCGTAGGTATAGCTCACCACCCGGTTGATCTTGGACCACGACCACGTCGAGGGCGATGCGCTTCCGGGCCAGCCACCGAGTGCGCCCTCGTCAACCGTCGCGACAAGCCCCGCGGAATTGTACGTGTACTCCGTTGCCAGACAGCCGCCATCCACACAGGGCTGCACAACCCCCGTCAGCTGCCCCCCGAGATTGTAATAATATCCGCTCGTGTAAGGCCCCGCCGTCTGCGCATACCCCGTCGCCGAAAGAATCGAGGCGAGGACGAGGAACGCAAGTGCAGAGCCAGTCTTTAGCGCCCGGATCCTGGTTTTCATACGGGCACTCCCCTCACTGCGCCGTGAACTGGTCGCAGCTTGCCAGGCTGGTGAAACCCGCATTGGGTTTGGTCACGCTGATCCGGTTTCCGTACTCATCGTAGCCGTAACAGGTGATGTGCGTCGCGCCGCCGGATTGCACCTCAACGCCTCTTAAGAAGAGATTATTCGGACCGGAGTTCGGTCCGTAATAAAACGTCTTGGTAACCTCATCTGCCGCTCCCGCGGCGCATCCGGAGCTCGTCATGGCGCTCGTCCGACAGTACGTCTCCGTCGAGCGCACCCAGATCGGAGTAGCCGCCTCGACATAGCTGCCTGAGGAATTGAGTACCCAGGCGTATCGTTGAACGTAGGTGTAGACCGTTTCTGGAGTGACGCTGCCAACGTTCGGAACAGCCACTGCCGGAAAACTCACGCTCGCGAGCGCGCCATTCGATGCATTGTAGGTATAGTTCGTCGTGTTGCCGTTGCCATCCGTCGTCGAATTCGGCTCATTGCAGGTCAGCGGATTACTACAGCTCGCATTGTAATTTGCCGATAGCGGAATAGTGCCGGAAAAGCCCGTCCTCGCGCTCAACACTTCGTTCGTAAGATCGCCACGGACATTCCATGTATAAGCGGTCTGCCCCCCTTCGGGCAGGACGACTTTCTGGATCAGCGCGCCAGGTCCTACAAACTCCACGCCTTGCTCGTTTGTCATTTGCTCGAATGGATCCCATCCCGGCGGCGCCGGGACGCTAGAACCTGTAGTACCGTTGTACCAGGGGCAATTTTGGAGCGTGACCGTCTTTCCCGTGCCGACGGGATTCGTGAAGCTGTACGTAGCCGTCGAGCAGGTGCTGCCACTCGGCGACCCGGGATTGCCGGTATAGGTCCACGTCTGTCCGTCGCGTGTCACGCTCGCAACGTAGTTCTGGTACAAGACGCCCCAGTTCGTATACTCGAAGGCGTATTGCGTACAGCTGGTATTGCAATAAGAATAGGTGATGTTGTTGCCTCCCGTGCTCGAGGGCAACTGGATCCCGATGGTGCGATCGCTGCTATCCATCGTGTACTTCGTGACGCGACCGGTCGAATCCGTAACGCTGAGCATGATGTCGCTTCCGGAAGTGCTCCAGGCAAATTGTGCCGTCGGCCAGGATTGCGTCGGCGTACACGTGGCCGTTGGATCACAATATTCGTAGGCGTTATTGATCGCCGTGATGCTGCTCAAGCCCAGGAATCCTGTCGGCTCGGTCGGAAGCTGGACCCACGTGTACTGCAACTCCAAGCCATCGTTTCGCACTACTGCGATCGGATAGCCGGAGCTATTGTAGTAATAGGTCACGGTCCGGCCATCAGGGTATATGATCTTCGAAGTCTGCGTCTTGACAACCCCTTGGCAGCATACACTGGCGGTATAGATGATCTGCGTGCCGTCGCGTTTTGTGTATGTAAGGGGGCCGGGCCCGCCCGTCAACGTGCTCCCTGTGGGTTCGGCCGCCGTCCACGTTGGATATCCGGAGGAATTCAATCCTGCGCAGTTGAAATCCTCCGACGATGGACCGAGGGAAGCAGTGCTATAATTGGGCTTCGTACCGCTGCAGTCCGCATTTGAAATGTGTCCAGCCAAAAATGAATCGATTGGACCGCTAACGACATTGCTACCAGGGGACGTACCCAACCAGTCCCCATCGGCGCCTGAATAGACCGTGTCGGACAGCCGATGCGCTGCCGAGCCTATCGAGATGACCTGCTGTTGAAGGTAGTCGTTAAACGACAGGAGATCCACGCCGTTGGCGTCTGTTAGCGTGAAGTTAGGCTGTGGAAGCGCTACGACCTGCGCCATGCACAAATTCATCGCACTTGCGCCGATGATCAAGATCGCACCCACTGCAGCACTCGGGCGCAGAGTGAGGCGTCCCAAGAGCCCTACCCAACGCGACCATCTGTTTGCAATCATTCTCGGACCTTTCCACGAAAGTGACGCCCACGGCTTGAAACACGTCGTGGTATTGTCTCTCATACCGACTGTTTGTCCGGTTCGCCCGACGCTGCTTCGGTTCGAACACTCCTTCTCGCAACGCACTGGCGACCCCGCTCTTGGCGAGGCTTGCAGGAGCTGCGTTTGTGGTCGCGCCAAGCGGACCTGCGCAGCATAATCTGAGAATGCCACTTCGAGCCCTCCTACCCCCCTCATCAGTGCCCGTAAACGCTCGGCTCTGCGTCCACGATGCAGCCGTTTCGCTGATACCCGCTGGCGATACCTAGAGTCCCGGCAGTTTCGCATAAGGTTGGGCCCGTTGCGCCGGACGGGCCTAGCGAAACCACCACTTCGCCGGAACCATAATCTTGCCAGAGATGCCAATAGTTCTCGCCCCTCGTTCGCGTATAGACGGAGACTAAATAAGGAGCTGGTGCGATTACGCCTCCCACCGAATTAGTGATTTGGTAAAAAGTTGATGCCGAGGCGGCCGCGGATTGCCCCGAAGTCGTTCCGTGCGTGTCATATGCCGCGACGGTGTACGTGTATGTGTTGAACGGCGTGACACCGGTATCGCTGTACGAGGTCGAACTGGAGGTGCCGATCTGTGTTCCGTCGCGGTAAATCTTGTAGCCGGCGAGCCCCGGTCCTCCCGAATCGCTGGAAGCATTCCAGGAGATATTGACCTGATTGTCGCCCGCTACAGTTGCACTGAGCCCGGTGGGAGTGGACGGCACGACCGCCGCGGTCGTGAACGTACTGGATGACGAGGGGCCGCGATTGCCTGCCCCGTCGTACGCGCGAACGCTGAAAGTGTATTGCGTTTCGCCGATGAGTCCGCCGAGATTGACGGTGAGGGTGTTCCCGACATTCGTCCAGCTCGATCCTCCGTTGAGGGAGTATTCATAACCCGCAACGCCACCCGCGTCGGTCGCAGCCCCCCAGGATGCCGTGGCGGTAGTGGCGGCAATATTGCTGATCGTGACGGTTCCCGGGGCGGTCGGCGCAGTGCTGAAAGTGGCAGAGGAGGATCCGCCTCGAGTACCCGCAGCATCGTAAGCCCGCACGCTGAGCGTATATTGCGTTCCCCCGGCGAGTCCCGAGAGATTGACGGTGAGGGTGTTCCGGGCATTCGTCCAGCTCGATCCTCCATTGAGGGAATATTCATAACCGGAAACGCCACTCGCGTCGGTCGCAGCCCCCCAGGATGCCGTGGCGGTCGTTTCCCCGATGTTGCTGATCGTGACGGTTCCGGGGGCCGACGGCGCGGTGCTGAAAGTGGCAGTGGACTCGGCGCCCTGGCCTCCCTCCGCGTCGTACGCCCGTACCGAAAAGGTGTACTGCGTCCCATCGTTCGCAAGACCCGATAGGTTCGCCGACAGCGCCGTTCCGACGGACGTCCAGCTCGTACCGCCGTTGAGCGTATATTCATAGCCTGTCGGTGCGGTACCGCTGCTCGGTGCCGTCCAAGCTGCTGTCGCGGTCGATCCGGTGATTGAGGAGAAGGTCGGAGTACCGGGCGCCGATGGCGGTTGGGTCGTCGTGACATTGGTGCGATTCCCAGCGGCATCCAGCGCGTAGGTGACCGTCACGCCGTTGGGGTACGTCACCTGCCTCAGGCGCCCTAGCGCATCGTAGGAGTACGTCACCGTGCCGCCTGCAGCCATTGCGGGACTCACACTGCAAAGGAGCGCCGCAACAAGCGCGATCGGGCCTCGCCAGTGCCGTCGCGCTCGGCAGTTTCGAGTCATAGGAGGCGCGCCTTTGGCTCCGTAGGCCATCGGACCGCAAATCCGCTCCCCGTTCCCATCCCGTCACAGGTCATGGTAACCTCCACGTCGGAGCATTCGCCCGACGCTGGTGAGCAAAGTGCACGAGCGCACCCCGCATTCACTGCGCGCGCGAGCTTGACACGCAAGCTCTCAACTCAACGATGAGACTCCCCGAAAGTCAGTTCATTCTCAGATGCTCAGGACCCCACCCACGGGTCACCTATAACACCCATTTAGGGGCAACGTTAGCAGGAAGGCGTCGCAACGTCAACTGCTCACTCGCCAAGACACGCCTCCGACCACGGAACGAGTTGCGTTCGCAACTGCCGCCTTGGTTGACGCCACCGAGTTAACGGAACTACGATCGATATACTGAATTGGCCGCGCGGCGTCCTCTCGTCAGGCGACAGCTCTTACATTTCCAGGGCGAAAGAGCCGACTGCGCGCAAGGGATGCGGGAGGTGCATCGAGAGCAGGGCGCAGACAAGTCTAATGAGTTGAGAGACTTCAGTTGCGACCCGAACATAAAGAGCTGCGCAGCGGCAACGTGAACGCGTTTCAGCGCAGTCCGAGGGGGGATGAGTGGGGTGATCGCGAACACCGACATAAAACCCGAGTGCGAGTTTTTGCGTTGGCTCGTTGCACAGCGACGCCTCACCGCAGTGCTTGCCGAGCGGGTGGCTCGGGTGCAGTCCGAAACCTCCGATCGGCTGGCGGCCGTGGTTCTCAAACTCGGATTGCTCTCCGAGGCAGATCTCGCCGCGGATCTGGCCGCCTACACAGGTCTTCCACGGCTTGATTCAGCTTCGCTCCCCCGCGATGCGGCGTTGCCCTCGAACGTCAATGCCGAGTTCCTTCGCTCCCGGGAGTTGCTGCCTCTTTCGGCTACCGCCGCTGGAGTCGACATTGCCTGCTGGGATGCGCTCGACGATTACGGTCCGCGCGCGCTGCAGTTTGCCCTGCGGTGTCCGGTGGCTCGCCGCATCGGTACCCGAACGCAAATTCGCCGGGTGCTAGAGACACTTTACCCGCGAAGCGAAGAGGACGCCGCAGCCGCGCGGGTCTCGAGCGATGTAGAGGAAGAGGAGGTCGATCGACTCAAGGATCTCGCAAGTGACGCCCCGGTGATCCGCCTTGTGCACCAGCTCATTGACGCGGCCGTCACCGCGCGCGCCTCCGACATACATCTCGAGGCATCGGAACGTGCGCTCATCATCAGACTTCGCCTCGACGGGATGCTGCGGGAACTGGAGTCGCACCCCAAGGAACTCGCCGCTCCGGTGGTCTCCCGCATCAAGGTCATGGCGGGGCTCAACATTGCCGAGCGTCGTCTGCCGCAGGATGGGCGGATACGGGTGACGGTTCAAGGCAAGGAGGTCGATTTTCGCGTCGCCACGACCCCGACGTTGCACGGCGAGAGCGTCGTGCTGCGCATCCTTGATCGACGCGATGTCACGCTCGACTTCGACGCGTTGGGATTTGACTCGGACTTGCAAGAGCGGCTGAAGCAAGCGATCGACCGGCCCCACGGAATCGTTCTCGTGACCGGCCCCACCGGCAGCGGCAAAACCACAACGCTCTACGCTCTGCTGAAGGAAATCAACACCCCAGAGAAGAAGATCATCACCATTGAAGATCCCGTCGAGTACGTGCTCGAGGGCCTGAACCAGGTTCCCATCCGACCGACGATTGGACTGACGTTCGCGCAAGCTCTGCGCGCTTTTTTGCGCCAGGACCCGGACGTGCTCATGGTCGGAGAGGTCCGCGACCGCGAGACCGCGGAGATCGCCATCCAGGCAGCACTCACCGGCCACCTACTGTTCTCCACGTTGCACACCAATAGCGCTGCGGGCGCAGTCACACGGCTCCTGGATATGGGAATCGATGATTATCTCATTACCTCCACGGTCCAGATCGTGCTGGGTCAGCGGCTCGTTCGCAAGCTCTGTGCCGACTGTCGTGTGCCGTATGCGCCAGGCGCCTCGACGCTCGAGCGTTTCGGGATCCCAAGACCGTCGGGTCCCTGGTACCGCTCCCACGGATGCTCGGCATGTCGGGGTACTGGTTTTCAGGGACGGACGGCAATTGTTGAGGCGCTTACGATGACGGAACCCGTGCGCGCGCTGGTGCTGCATCACGCCGATGCTCACGCGCTCGAGGAGGCGGCCGTGCAACGTGGCATGCGCACGATGTTGCGCCATGGCTTTGAACGGGTCACCGCAGGCGCTACCAGCATCGAGGAAGTGCTGCGCGTTACGACGCTCGAGTAGCTCTCGGAACGCGAAAAAAGAGAGGTCGCTGCGTGCCCGCCTTCAACTACCGAGCCATGGATAACGCCGGCGTCCTTCAGCACGGTGAGATCATCTCGGGCTCTCGGCTCTCGGCGCTCGAGACGCTCAATCGGCGCGGGCTGATCCCGATCGAGATCCGCGCCGCCGATGCCTCGGTCCATAAGCGAATGCCCAAGGGCATGTGGATGGGGGTGGCGCGCGCGCTCACCGCGCGCACTCGAATGAGCGGACGAGAACTCTTGAGCTTGACCGAATCCCTCGCGGCGCTTCTCCGCGCGGGACTGACGGTCGATCGCGCCCTTCAGGTCTGTGGAGCATTCATGAGCGCGAGTACGGCAGGCGCATCGGTCGAGTCGCTCCTTACGGCTGTGCGCTCCGGCAAGACGTTGCAAGGTGCTTTCGCGGCAAGACCTGAGCGTTTACCGCCATACTACCTGAGCATGATCGAGGCCGGTGAGGTGGGCGGTTCGCTGCCGGAGGCGCTCAAGGAGCTCGCGCAGTTGATGCGCCGACAGTTCGAGGTGCGCGAGCGCGTACGCTCCGCGCTGTTCTATCCGGCCATTCTGGCTGTGATGGTTCTCACGACACTGGTGCTTCTTTTGACGTTTGTCTTGCCGCGATTCCAGCTGATGTTCGCCGAGGCTGACACACCAATCCCGACAGCGACGCGGGTCGCCCTCGCGATCGGATGGTTTGTCGCACACTATGGGTGGCTCGTGGCCCTCGCGGGGTCCGCCGCCCTGGCGCTCGCCGTTGCGTGGCTACGCACTACAAGTGGACGATTGAGATTCGATCGGTGGTCGCTCGTCAGTCGCTGGACCGCTCAGCTGCCCGCGGCGCTCAACACCGCCCGTCTCCTTCGCACCGTGAGCACGCTCACGCGCAATGGGCTATCCCTTCCGGCGGCACTGAAAGTGGCACGCGGCACGCTGGTGAACCGCTGGCTGTTCAAGGTCATGGAAGATGCAATTCGCGATGTTCAGGCCGGTGAGCCTCTTTCTTCCGCGCTCGCTCGAGCGGGCGTCTTTCCGCCCGTCGCGGTTCAATTGGCGAGAGTAGGCGAGGAGACAGGCCAGCTCCATGAGATGCTCCAATCCGCGGCCGCGGCGCTCGAGGCCGACAGTCAACTTCGCCTCGAACGTCTCCTCACAATGATTGTCCCGGCGGCGATCATCTTGATGGGCCTTGTCGTTGCCGCACTGATCAGTTCCGTGTTCATCGGGCTGCTGAGCATTAACAATCTCGCATCGTAGCATACATATATTGCCCCCCTACCCGGCATGAGAACAACAGTCAGACCCGCAGCCGTCGCAATGGCGACTCGCACTCGCTCCACGACCTCGACACGCCCTGTCGGGTTCACGCTTCTCGAGCTCATGGTGGTGCTCGTCATCCTGGCGCTTCTGGCAGGTATCGTAGCGCCCCGAGTGATGCACTATCTCAGCCGGGCAAAGGTTGAGACCGCGAAACTCCAGGTCGATGCCCTTGGCCACGCGGTCGATGAGTTCCATCTCGACACTGGGCGCTTTCCG
>JAJZKY010000155.1 GCA_021803885.1 Planctomycetota bacterium | reverse complement strand
TGAGACAGCCATCAGAGTGAGCAGCACGTACTTTACCGATACACCCAACATGAACGGAAACCGCGCCCAGGCAAATAACTATACCCTGGACGGCATCGACATGAACGAGACGTTCAACAACCTGATTTCGTACAGCCCCGCACCCCAGTCTTTGCAGGAAGTACATGTAATGACTGCAAATGCTCCCGCCGACTATGGCAACGTGAATGGCGGTGACGTAATCAGCGTGCTAAAAAGCGGCACCAACCAGTTCCATGGCGAGGCCTACGGCTACGTGCAGGACTACAGAATGAACGCAAACTCCTGGACCAACAATCAGGCGAGACCTATAATCCCTATCAACCCTTATTCCCAGGCGCAGTTCGGCGGCACTTTGGGTGGCCCCATCAAACGGGACAGGCTGTTCTTCTTTGTCGACTATCTCGGATCCCGCTACCACACCGGAGGAACCGGATCGGCGAGTGTTTTTTCGCCTGCAATGAGGACCGGAGATTTTTCGACCCTTCTAAATCAAGCGAATCCCATCCAACTGTACGATTCGGAAAACGGGTTCGCGCCGTTTGTCGGCGACAAGGGGATCCCAGTCGTCAACTCGGTGGCTAAGTTTCTGTTTGCAAATCCGAATTTTTATCCACTACCGAACGCGGCCCCGACCGATGGCATCGTCAAAAATAACTTTCAAGGCCCGACGCGCAGCTATAAGGCGAACAACCAGGGCGACATAAAAATCGAATACGATCCTCGCGCGTCGGATAAGATCACCGCATTTTATTCCATGTCGACGGCGTACGATGGATCGATTCCGGTGCTGGCTCTCTCTTTCCCTGGGGTGGATCTTTACCCGACAAAACTTGGCGGCGCAACCTGGGTGCATATCTTCTCGCCGTCTCTGATCAACTCCGGACGCATCGGTTTTACCCGCACAGAATGGGCCCAGAACTTCCCGATCGACACGACCGGCTTCTTCGGAACGTCCGGGGACCAGAAGATTGGGGTTGCCTTCCCGAATCAAAGCTTTGATGGCTTTACCTACCAATCGATCAACGGCGGCATCTTCGGCGGAGGCAACCCGGCCTATGGCGGTGGCCTCATCGACAATACGTACAGCTATATCGACGACGTGACCTGGCAGCGTGGGCTGCACTCGATTCGAATGGGCATCGAGGCACTGCGTTATCAGAATAACTACCCCACCGCCAACAACTACGGATATCTCGGCTCGCTGAACTACAGCGGTGACTTCAGCAGCAACCCTTCCGCAGCCAATGCGGGAGGCTACGGAGGCGCAGACTTCCTGCTGGATCGCGTGACTTCGGCGGCGGCGACTCTGGCCAGCGTCAACGTGGGCCAACGCCAATGGCGCGTAGCCGGTTATGTGCAGGACGACTATAAAATTCGGCCGAACCTGACATTGAACATTGGCCTTCGTTGGGAATACGACGAGCCCTGGATCGAAGAAAACAACAAGACCGGCAACATCAATCTCAGCACAGGACAGGTCATCTACGCTGGCCAGGTACCCGTCGGAGCGCCGGTTGGATCAGGTGTCTGCAACAATCGCGGATGTTATCAACCGAACTTCAGGCAGTGGATGCCGCGTCTGGGCTTTGCCTGGCAGCCGACCGATCGCATGGTACTTCGCGGCGGATACGGGGCGACCAGTTTCTTTGAAGGCAACTCCTCCAACCAGCGCCTCACTTCCATTACCCCATTCATCCAGGCAGTCAACGTCACAGCCATCACCCCCACACCCGGCAATCCAGGGACCCCGCGCACCGCGGAGCAAGGGTTCACCGGCGGTACGGTGCAGTACGGCGGCACCTTCAATGTATATCCGCAAAATATCCAGCCGGCCTACATCCAGGAATGGAACCTGACGGGTGAATATGCTCTGACTCGCTCGACATCCTTGCAGGTCGGTTATATCGGGGAGCAAGGTCAGCACATTGAAGACTACGGCAACGTGAACCAGTACCTGGTGAACGGAGATCCGACGTCCGCTCCGTTTTACAACAACAAATATCTGGGGATCAACGCCGTCGATCCTAGTATCGCGATCGGCCCCAATCCGTTGCTGATTACGGAATCGCGCGCCATGATGAACTACAACGCGCTGCAGGCAACGCTGCGCCAGCGTCTGACGGATGGATTGGAATACACGGTCAATTACACGTACAGCAAGTCGATGACCAACAGCCTTGGCAATTATGCCCTGAACGTGAACGGCTACAGCGGCGCCTTCCAGAACTACTACAACAGCGCCGCCGACTACGGCCCGGCCGGTTACGATGCGACCCATAACCTTTCCTTCACCAGCGTGTACGCTTTACCGGTGGGCCATGGGAAGAAGTTTTTCCCCAATGCCAACCGTATTATGGATGAGGCCATTGGCGGCTGGCAGGTTTCCGCAGTTGGTGTCGTATGGTCCGGGTTCCCAGAGACGATTACCGCTCCTAGCAACAACTCCAACAGCTTTGGCACATCGCGCGCCAACCAGTACCGCAAACTGAAGATCGTCAACCGCTCTCTATTTCCTACAGCGACCAATCCGACAGGCAATTGGTTTGGCACCGATCCGTCGGCCACCCCCTGCACAACTCCCGGCGTCGACAATGGTATTTGTGCTTTCGGCGTGCCCGCTCCCAACACGTTCGGCAGTTCCCGGAACGGCGCCGTGCGCGCTCCCGGTTACGTGAACGTGGACATGTCCGCCTTCAAGGAATTCCAGACCTATAAGCAACAGGTCTTCGGGTTCCGCTTCGATGCGTTCAACGCATTCAACATCGTCAGCTACGGCAATCCTGACACTGGCGTCACCGATTCCACATTCGGCGAGATTGCCCTCCAGGGGAGCATCAGGTCGGTGGAGCGACACCTGCAGTTTTCCGCGTACTACACGTTTTAGCCAACGGGCTGTCGCGTAAACGGCAACAACCTATGGACCCGAATCTTCTTTGCGTCCGGAACCCTCGTAAACGACGAGGGTTCCGGACGGTATGAGAAAATGGAATCCGTCATCATTATGCTCGAGATATGTGTGGATTCCGTGGAATCGGCGATCGCTTCCCAAGCCGGCGGAGCACAGCGACTTGAATTGTGCAGCGACCTGAACGAGGGAGGCATTACTCCCAGTGACGGCCTGATCCAGGCGGTTCGCAAGCACGTTGAAATTCAAGTGTTTGTCATGGTAAGGCCCCGGGGCGGGGATTCTTTCTATACGAATTATGAATTCGATGTGATGAAAGCAGACGTGATCAGGGCAAAAGAGCTGGAAGCTGACGGTATTGTTGTCGGTTTGCTCGATCAAGATGGCCACGTCGATGTGGAACGGACCCGCAAATTGGTCCGCTTGGCCCACCCCATGGAAGTGACGTTTCATCGCGCCTTCGATATGTCGGCGGACCTGGACGAATCTCTGAAGCGGGTGATCGAAACGGGCGCGCATCGCATCCTGACTTCGGGCGGCGCGCAAACCGTCAGCCAGGGCGCCGAGCAGGTCGCACGCCTGATCGATGCTGCAAAGGGACGCATTCGCATCATGGTAGGGGGTGGCATCCGGCAGGAGAATATCCGCAAGATTGCTTTGCGCACAAAAGCAACGGAATTCCATTGTTCGCTGAGAACAAGAACGCAAAGTCCCGTCACCTTCCACAATCATTCGCTGAAAATGGGCTCAGTGGCCAATGACGAATTTGCGCGCTACGTCGTTCTCGAAGAGAATGTACGTGGGTTGTGCGAAGAGCTGAATACGATTTCGAGTGGAGTGCTCCAGGATGTTCACGAATAGCACGCGTTTCGTCACATCCAGTAAAATCGAAGCGGGTCACGTGGTTGTATCTTCCAAGATCGATAAACGCGCCAAAGAAATTCTGCGGCTGCTCCTGCACCACGGCAAAACTTCTGTCGATGAATTAACTGTGCTTCTGAAAATGTCTCCTGCCAGCGTGCGCCGCGACCTGGTACGTCTGGAAGAACGTGGCCTTGTCCACCGCACCCACGGCGGCGCCATGCTGGCAGATCAAGCCGTGTATGAGCCATTCCGGTTCGACGCAGCTTTCGGGGTCCGCGAAGAGCGGTTTGCAAAAGAGAAGCAGCGTATCGCGCAGGCAGCGGCCGGGCTGGTACAGGAGAATGAGACCATCGGCATTACCGCAGGGACGACGACAACCAGGTTGGCTCAGTACCTTCGCCACCGCAACAATCTTCACATTATTACCAACGCCGTCAACATTGCCATGGAACTGAGCAGCAGTGCCGGATTGGACACCACGCTGACAGGCGGCCGTATGCGCTGGCAAGGAGCATTCTCGCTGATTGGCCCCGCGGCCATCGAATCGTTGAATGTGGTCATGATGGATCGGGTCTTTGTCGGCGTCTGCGGCGTCGATCCGGAACGCGGCGCCACCACCATTGAATCGGATGAGGCCGCAGTCTTCCGCGCCATGACGCGTCAAACCAAGCAGGTGATCGTCGTGGCCGATTCCAGTAAAGTGGGCATGATCAGCCCGGTCATCATTTGTCCAGTTGCCATGATCGATGTCTTAATTACCGACGACGGTATACCTGACGACGCTGTGGCTGCGTTTGAAAAAGCCGGCATCCGCGTCGTGAGTGTCTGAATCCCCATCCGTCTTTGCACTGGTATGTGATGTTCCAACTATTGGAGGATATATAGGGATGAAACTTCCACGCCTGGCATCGCCATGCCCGGAGAAGTCCGGCGCAGTCCGAAATCGTAAAGACCCTTTTCAGATGCGTAACCAGCGTATCGCCAGGGTGTTGGTCCTGGCTGCAGTGGCATCGGTCGGTTGTGTACTTGCAGCGCAGGAAAAGGCCAAGCTGCCCGGAGAGGATTGGGTTTCCCTGTTCAACGGGACCGATCTAACCGGTTGGACCAGAATCGGCAAAGAAAGTTGGACCGTAGAAAACGGAGTCATTCATGGCAAAGGGCTCACGCAAGCATACGGGTATCTGGAAACCAGGAAAAACTATAAGGACTTTCAGCTGTCGCTGCGTTTCAAGTGCGTTGGGGATGGCAACAGCGGCGTGTTTTTTCACACGGGATTCAAACCCGGATCCGTGGACACCACGCAAGGCATGCAGTTTGAAATCGACTGCAAGATGATGCATCACACTGGCGGCGTGTACGGGGAAGACGGGCGCGGTTGGGTGGTCTGGCCTGCTCCGGAAAATGAAAGTGTGGTGCGCATGGGCGAGTGGAACGACTATCTGGTAGAGGTGACCGGCAACCGCTACAAGTCGCGGCTGAACGGCGTTCCCATGGTAGATTTTACCGACCCCAACGCAAGTTCGTTCGATGGCAAGATTGCGCTGCAGTTGCACGCCGGCGGCCAGGGCAATATGGAATTCAAAGACCTTTGGATACGAGATCTGTCCCAACGCTAGAGCACTCCGACGCCGCGGATTCGGCGCTTGCGGTGCGGCTCGCAAAACTCCTGAAAGAATCGATAGACTGCGGTGGAATAGAAATTCCCTGCCACGCGCGAACCGCGTAACACTTTCGCTACGTTTGATTCGCTAGCGCGCAGTCCATCCCCCGTCGATCAAAAGAGTATGGCCGGTAATCAGCGAAGCCGCAGGCGACGCCAGAAAAACCACGGCGCCAGCCACTTCAATGGGTTCGCCAATGCGATGCAGCGCGGCGATGTTCCGGATCACTTCGGCGTGAAAATCTGGATTGGAAAGGGCCTGCTCCGTACCCGGCGTGTGAATAAATGTAGGCGCCACGGCATTCACATTGATGTTGTATTTCCCCCATTCCACAGCCAGGCACTTGGTCAGGTGGGAAATTCCGGCCTTGGTCATACAGTAGACCGACTCCGTGGGCAAAGCCGCAAACCCAGCCTGCGAACCCATGTTGACGATGCATCCGCGCTTCTGTCGGATCATCACGCGACCCGCTGCCTGACTGGCGAAGAAGGTCCCCTTCAGGTTGATGGCGAGCGTCTGGTCGAAGTCCTCTTCCGTCACATTTTCCGCAAGATTGTCAGGGGCGATTCCGGCATTGTTCACAAGAATGTCCAGCTTGCCGAAGTATCGCTCGGTATCCTCGACAGCGCGATGGATCTGTTGCAGATCCGTCATGTCCATTTGCAGCGGCAATGCGCGGCGACCTCTAGCAGCAATCTCCTGTGCCAAGCCACCGTCGTTGCCGAGTTGCCTGAGGCCCAGCGCAACATCCGCACCCGCCTCCGCCAGGGCCAACGCAATCGCTCTTCCCAACCCACGCGCTGCACCGGTCACCAGCGCAACCCGACCTTCCACATCAAACCTTGGCAATGCCTTCATGCTTACAGTTTACGAGGTCGAGTTGCGGCAAGCGTAAAACTTGCCATGGATAACCAACTAAAAGAGGGCCATCGAAAGATCGATGCGCCCTCTTCTCGAGTGGTTTTCGAGTGCATGCGTGACAGCTGCCTTACCCGTCCGAATTGATCTATTGGCCGTGATACGCCACAATTTCAGCCGAGGCATACTCGCCGTTGCGAACGTTCTTATCCAACCTGGAAGTCGTCATCGCACCAAATTGAACGGACCGCAGCAGGTGCGTCTGTCCGGCCACGTCAAACTTCAGTACAACGTTGTTGTCGGTGGGGTCCGGGGTGCCTGGACCGAGAGTCCAAGTGAAAACGCGGCTCGAATCTTCGTTAGTCAGCGTCACGTAACTGCCAATCGCGTTCTCCTTTACGGTGTAGCGACCGGCGGGACACGTCTTACCGGCAACAGTAAAGCTGAAGGGTACCTTGAGAGTGGACGCCATTGCGGGGTTGGTCGCCAAAGCTGCTGTCACCATGAAGGCTGCCGACGCCAGAACGGTATGAAGTGTGAATCGCATATGTGGTACCTCCTGCCTATGTTCGCCACAGTAGCGATTCGCAAGAATAAAGTTGTCAAGTTCCCATCCAGAATCCGTCAATTTCTGCAGACGTATGTTGCGACTGTTTGGGGCCCTCCGTTGCGACCCTCGCCAGGTCCAACTCCGCCTGAATCTCCCGTTCAATGACGCGTCGTTCTGCATCATTCAGATTTTCCGCGATTCCCAGACTATGTTGCAGCAATTGTGCGGCTTCTGAATATGCCTGACGCTGATGCGCATGCCGCGACGCCGTGCGCAGCGCAGTTATCGCGCGCTTCCAGTTGCCTGCCGCTTCATAATGCATCGCCATCTCTCGCGCAACCTTGTCCTCGCGCCCTGCGAACAGCTCGCCCAACCGCTCCGCAATCCGCGTATGTCCCTTCGCCCGTCGCGACGCCGACTGCTTCTGGTATAAAACTTCGCGGTAGAGCCCATGCGCGAATGCATAGAAGTCCGAACGCGTACCGTCCGGAAGTTCATCGGGCCCGGCGCGGTGTACAAAACACAAACGTCGCGCCAGCTTGTCGCATGCCTCTTCCGTTTCTGCCAGACCTTGTTCCAGCACGGCTGCCACGGCCCACGCGGGAAACACAACACGCATCAGGCTGGCTGCTTCCAAAATGCGCTGTTCGGCTGGAGGCAGCCGTTCAATTTCCGGATCAATCAACTGCACCAGTTCCTGCGGCACACCGGTTTCCATGTCTGGAAAGGGCGCACGCTGCTCCCATCGACCGGAACCGTTTGCGCCGTCGCGCATCAGAACATGCTGGGAGATAAGGTGCCTCAGCAGCGCAAGAGCGAATAGAGGATTGCCCTCGGAGTACCGGTAGACGAAGGTGTCTAAGCCTGTTGGTAACGCCTCTTGCCCCAATTCTCTGCACAATACTTGTCGGACCGCTGTCTTGGCCAGCGGCGCTAACGCCAACTCGGTGCACTGCCGATGCAGCACCAGGTCTTGCTTCAACGCTTTCAGGGGATGTTCCGCGGATGTGCAATGGGAGCTGTAGGTCACCAGCAGCATCAACTTTGCCGGCGTACGTCGCCGTGCCAGGGCTGATATCAACTCCAACGTGGAATCATGCGCCCAATGCAGATCTTCAAAGACGAGGACGAGCGCTTTTTCTTTTGCCAGTTCCTCCAACGCTCCACAAATATCTCCTGGTGTGCGTTGGGGCGTAAATCGCGGATCCGTTGTCGCTGGCGTAGCGGATTCCCGGCCAAGCGTGGGTAGCCAGGCAGGCGCCATGGTGGAGAGAATCCGAATCACTCTCTCCCCATCCGCCGAAGCGCAGAGATGGCGAAGAATTTCCATTACGACGTAATAGTCTACCTTCTTGCTCAACCCTTCCACGCACTGTCCAGCAGCCACTGTGGCAGATAACATGGCGACCATCTGGTGGCAGGCTGCATCGACCAGTGCAGTTTTTCCAATGCCCGTAGGCCCTGTGATGAAGACCGTTTGCCGCTGCCCGCAGGCTAGGATTCTTTCCGGCGCCTCAAAAGGGCATAGAAAACCTGTGCTGAAGACCGTTTGCCGCTGCCCACAGGCTAGTGCCTGCGCAAGAGTCTTCAGGCGAAGCAGCTCCGGTTCACGCCCTACGACTCCGTCGAAAATCGCAGGTTGCGCCTCAACCGCGGACGCATCCGCGACTTCCGTCCCGCTCCCATCCTTGACCTGTGCCACAAAACAATAGCCGCGCTTCGGCAACGTCTGGATAAACCGCGGGCACGCTGGATCGTCTCCCAGGATTTTGCGCAGATCCAGCATGTACGTCCGCAGCACCTGAGGCTGGACATACGTTTCAGGCCAGAGCGCATCCAGCAGTTCATTATGAGTTATCAACCTTCCCGGGTTCTCCACCAGGTAGCGCAAAACCGCGAAGGGTTTCGGCGGAAGATTGATCTGCAAATGGTTTTGCCAGAGACATTCATTCGATGTATCCAACCGAAATGACTCAAACTGCTTCATCCCAAGTAATGCCCTCAGCGGGAAATGAGTTTCAGGCTAACTGCTGCAATCGGTATTGCAATTCTTCAGGCAGCATTTTCCAACTTTAAACATAACGGCACGCAGGTATATGCCTTCGGGGGGGGCGTTCAGCTTCGGCCAGTCGTCGCCCATTTTCGGAC
>JAJZKY010000154.1 GCA_021803885.1 Planctomycetota bacterium | reverse complement strand
ACGGCCTGCAATTCGTTGATCACGAAGCGGGGCACGATCATCTGGCTTTCGAGGATACCAGTGACTGCGATATCCGCAATTCGACCATCAATAATGGTGCTCGTGTCCAAGATGTACGGACGCGGTCCACGGGTGGCGCGACTGAACTCAACGTAGGGAATAATGAAGCGAAAGTCGTCTTTGGTTTGTAAAATGAGGGAGATACTCAGGTAGCAGGCCGAAAGCCCTATGAGCAATTTACCGCCGCGGATGAGGGCCCCATACTCGCGAAGCTCTTTGACATCCAGGAAAACCTTCGACACCTGATCGATCAAGGCTCCTATGACCAAAGAAAGCACGATCCCTACCAGCAAGCCCAGGAACAGGCCGGAAATGGCGGTGAGATTCTTGCGCCGAAATACCAGATCAACCGTGATGACCATAAAAGCCAGCACAATGCCCGCCACCAAGATGAAATATGGCTTAGCCTGAAAATTCACACCATGACCGGTTTTAGCCAGATACGCTACCCCGACCAGTGCCACCAGTACCGCGAAAACAAACCGAATCAAATTCAGAATCATGCACGTATCCTCGAAACATCCGCGACCGAGCCAAGGCGCACACGGTCCAGAAATAACCAAGCCGACAGGGAAGTGGTTACTTTATTGTACGCATTTTCCTATCGAATTTGAAGCCACCGGCGATTTGTCGCCGTCGCCAGGCCAACACACCTGTTTGAACTGCCAAAAGTGCCTTCATTATAGGACCGCCCGCATGGTCCTTGCTCCATCAATATGAACGGCAGTAGCCTTAACAGAGCATAGCCCCCCCAATGTCCTGTGGCTAGCCCTGGTTTACCGGGCGCTGCGCGTGGTGGACGGCCGGGGAGGAGACGAGCCTACCAAGCCCTGCAGCGGATTGATGTTCGGATTTGGCCTGGCCCCTTGTTCAATTACCTGCTGGACCGCAATACGCGACAAGGTTCGGGCCACCCGGTTGTGCCGATTCAACGGCAGCTTCAGATATCGCAGGTAATTTTTCAGCGCCGCAAAAAGCACCCGGTTGCGCAAAATTCCCGCAGGCAGCAACTGCGCCTGAGCTTGAAGCGCCCGGGCGTACAGGTAACATTGGTTGGGATTGGCCCGACACGCGTGCCTCATACGATCCAGCTCGGCGATGGAGCTGCGCGGCCATCGCCGCAAAATCCATGCGCCCAGACGCGGACGCGGTGAAACTAAAGTTGCGTACAGATAAACCTTCATCGCCGCCGATTCATGCCCGGCCAGCATCAGGCGGTATTGTTTTTCAAGGTCGCGCATCATGCGGCGGGTTTGCCGCACAATGGTACGGGCCACGGACATCTCAAACATCAGACGGTGATCGGCCCGGACGGTGAGCGTTTCATGAATGCCCAGATGCCTCACCACGCGGTAAGCGGCATGGACCTGCCCAGCCCAAAGCAATTCCAGGGTGAGCTGCACATTGGCTTGTTCGGCGAGAATATCGTAGCGGCGGCGGTCTACCAGTGGCGTAGCGGCCAAATAGGCCAGCAAATTGGACATCTGCCATATCGGGGCAATTTGGACAATACTGTGCAGTTTGGCGACCTGCATATAGCGGCTGACCGCGGCCTGCGCCATTGGCGAGCCGGTCCGACTCTGAAAGCACATGGCAAAAACACGCAGGCACAACAGCCGTGCCCTTCCGCGATGCGCCTCGCGCTGCGCTTGCTTGAGCATGAGCGCTGCTAGCTTCAGGCGCTGCGATAGATATTCATACTTTACGCGCCGAGACTCTGCACCATATTTGGCCTGATACCATCTCCAGTCAGCAGTGCTGTACAGGGGGCGCATTCCTGGTAAAGCGGTCGCCGGCTGTTTTTGGACCAGCGAAAAATCCGGCCAAAGCTGATGCAGGGCAATAGGCGGTGGCAAAAGCGGCGAAGGAGCGTGCGAAAAAGTTGCGGCAGCCGATTGGCGACTATAACCGATCGCCGTTGTCAGCAGCAGGGCAATTCCAACCAGCAACGCAGGATAACGACGGTAAGGAGAAATGACGACGGGTGCTATTGGCATGAGAATCTACTTCCGTGACCGGCTTGGACTAACGCAACAGTGCCATCCCTGGCACACCCATGACAACCTTGGCTCTTATTATGCACTTCTGTCGACTCAATACAAGGTCAAAGCGCAGTTCGCTCAATTGCGGGGTGGATGAGAAAAATATGGCATAAAATCGATCGAGCCGAAGGGATTTACTCCGGGCAAGCGCACGAATAGCTCTTTTATTGGCGCTTTAGCGCACGAGTGGCGCTCGAAAGTGGCACTTTTTAAGGCGGTTTGGGTGGGCGCGTTTGGCGAAAATCGGGCCGCAGCCAGTTATTACCTTGAAATAATAGCCCGCCACCCTCTATAGTGGTGCATTGGTCAGGGTTGGCGACCTAACGTTTGGAGCGTGCGGTGCACTGAATAAGTCCCGCCGATTTGTGGAATTAAAAATGGCGCCTTTGTTACATTCCAACGACATGGCCGATAGGTCCATGACCGAAATAAGCCCAATGGGCCTCCAGCATCGTAGATCCAGAGATTTTGGCGAGATTTTGGCGTGCGGATTCGGCAGTTCCGGACTCATGTGGGCGCTGGGCTATATCTGCCGCATGCCAGGCGCCGCAATCCCAGCAGGCATCATTTTGGTTTTAATGCTTTTGGCCCTGGTCCTTGGTGGCGGTTTCGCGGCGGCCACCACCAGTTGGGGACTACGAGGCGGTTTATTCTCCGGTCTGGTGGCGGGAAGTGCAAATTTGTTAATTCTGGGAACACTAGGCCACGATCTCACAACCGATCACCGCATTATGGACTACATGCTTCTGTGGGGATGCTCTTCTCTGGCGCTTTCCGGCCTTTTGGGTATCTTTGGAGCACTGATTGGGAAAAAGCTGAATCCGGATGGAGAATCACGGTTGCATGGCCCAGGCGCATTTACCCTGATCACCGCATGCATTACCCTGCTTCTGATTCTGGCCGGGGGAATGGTAACGGGGTTTAATGCCGGTCTATCCGTACCGGACTGGCCCGACGTGTTTCATTATAACATGTTTCTTTTTCCGCTGACCCGCATGACCGGCGGAGTATACTTTGAACATACCCACCGCCTGCTGGGAACGCTGGTGGGCTTGGCCACCCTCACTCAAGCCGTTTATCTGTGGTTTCGTGACCATCGGCGCTGGGTGAAAGGCTTAGCGGTTCTGGCCCTGCTGATGGTCATCGGACAGGGGATATTGGGTGGGCTGCGGGTGACAGGACACTTTACCGGCGATCAATCGCGCGTGGGCATGGATCCCAGCACGCGATTGGCCATTGTTCACGCCACGTTTGGCCAGATTGTTTTTGCGGTTATCGTCGGCATTGCCGTGGTTTGTTCGCGATCCTGGCGAAGCAACCTTGAGCGCGTCCATCGAGCCACCGCTGGCGCCGATTTCACCACGACGTGGATGCTGGTATTCCTGCTTTTAATTCAGCTCTCGCTCGGAGCGGTATTGCGACACACCGGTCATTTGCTCGTCTTGCACATCAGCTTGGCCACGGTGCTGCTGGTTTTAGCCTTGATCGTAGGCATGAGGGCTTGGGCGCTGAACCCGGATGAACCCATTTTGCAACGTTTGGGCATAGCTCTGCTGACCGTGGTGAGCTTGCAGGTTTTGCTGGGCGTCGGGGCCGTGATTGCCACCGATGGCGGTCATGTTCTTCCTCACCCTCTGTTCTGGCAGGCCCTGATCACCACGGCCCACCAGTTTTGCGGAGCGGTGCTCCTGGCGACTGCGCTGATGTTGGCAATGTGGACGATGCGCCTGCAGACCAAACCGCCAAGGCCGGCCTGAATTCGAAAGATTGTTGAGTGCAAAGAGTTTTGCGGATCACATACCAGGACGGCGTGACGCTGCTCCGGAGCCAACGTGCTGGGCCGGCATAGGTCCATGCCCAGGGCTGGCGGGCCGGGTAGCGGCATTGGCCGCTTTTTCGCCGGCGTAGAGAATGATATCACGAGCCAACGCCTGTGCGGAGGCTGGTGTGTATCCACTGATGCCCCAGGTATTGGTGCCGAGCAGACCGCTGGTGATGTCTTCAGGCGAATATAAAATGATCCACCGACCACCTCTTTTTACGCCCCATAGATCCGGACGAGTGCTCCCCGCATGCCTGGTCTTATCAAATTTTCGATATTGCACGTGAATGACTGATATTCCTCCCGGCATGTTGCCGCGATAAATCGCAGAGTGTTTGGGAAGCTTGGACAGACCTCCCAGCGATGGATAAAGCTGCGATACCAAATGCCGGAAGTCGTGCGAAAATGCGGCGTGACCACCAGTGGCATCACCAAAGAACACCCCCCCATGAGCCAAAAATAGCCGTAGATGAGCTACTTGTCCTGGATTGAAGTGAAAGGGCCCGGTACCAGTAATATGGGCAATGGGCGTGAGGCGAGCGTTAAGCCGCTTCAAGGGCTCTCTGGTTAGAACCAGATGGGTGGCGAAACGCAAAGCGGCCAACCGGGCCATTCGTGGCCAGGCGCCTGGCTCCGGGCTCCAATTGCCGTGGTATTTAATCAGGGCCATATGAATGGTCCGTACCGGTTTGCCTCTTGCCGCCGGCACATGCAACGAGGTCAGCTTATTGGCCAGCGCCACTTTTCCGGTGGCATACAAATAAAGATTCAGCGGTATCTGCCAATACGATTTATTCAGATGAGATCGTTCCTGCCAGACGCGGGCAAAATCCGTCGGACTGATGATCCATAAATATCTTGATCCATTGGACACGGCCAGCAGCCGTTGATTTTGCAGATGATAATAGGATTGCAGGGAGTAAATTGGACTTGTAGCCGGGATGGTTTTCACGGGATATTGATCGTGGACGACTTCACGGGCGTAGGTCTCCATAGCATGGGTAAAAGCCGATGAGCCATTGTTGCTGTTGGAAAAAACGATTCCTCCAGCATGCACGTAGGCGCGAATCTTTGCCACCTCCGCCCTGGAAAACCGGGGATCCTGCGATCCGCTGATATAAAGCACCGGAGAATTCAGCCAGGCACGCACCGGACTAGCCACATTGACCACTTGCCAGTTCATGGGATGTTCATACGTGCGGCTGATCCATGCGGTCAGATTGCCGACATCGCGAGGATAGCGGTTCCAAGAGCCGTAATAGCCACGAGCATACTGCAGCTTGTTAAGAAATACCGGATTAAGCCCCCGGGCCAGCGTCAACAACGCATAACAGGTCCCAACGACGCGGTTGTGCACCCGCGGTGGGCCAACAATGCCGGCCCCCCAACTGCCATTGCGGCGCTGGTTTCTCACCAGTCGGGCGGCAATGCTGCTATACCAGTTGGTATGGCCGAAGTATTGCAGGCCCGAAGCCATGCCCACGCGGGCATAACCGTACAAACAATACGTATCGCCAATGTGCGGGTGAATGTGGCGGTCCAGCCAAGCCAGGCCTTTGGCAACGCAGGCGTCTGGCGAGGTAGTCCGCTCAAATTCATCTGCAATCAGCAGGCTGGCGATGCCGGCAGAAGTCATGGAGTCTGGACGACTGGAAAGCGTTCCCGGCGCCGGCGTATCCGCGTGGGAAGCGTAACCCCATGTTCCGTCCGAATATTGAAAGGCCCGCCAGTGCATCTTCACCGAATCCCAATAAGCCATAGGCACGCGCAGGCCCGCATGGGCAACGGCCCACATGCCCAGCACCCCGTATTGGCTGTTGGAGTTATCCCAACCTCCGGCAAGAATACGCGAATGACCGTCGCCCTTTGTTTTCGTTTTCTTGAGCCGATAACTATAACCCCCACCCCGTTTCATCCCCTCCCGCAACAGCCGGTAATCGCGACGGAGCACGGCTACGTATTTGGGCTTGTGGGGCAACAGGGCCATGGCGTTGGCCTGAAAAGATACTACATATGTGTCTATGGAATGGATACCAGCGGTGTAGGCGATGGCGGCACGCATCTTGGGAGAAAATATATTGAGTTCCCGAAGGGGCACGCTTTGACCAACCTGAAGGAGCGTTTGCGTTGCCATGGCGGTGCGGCCGCCCCGTTGCCGAAAATACCCGGATGTGAAAAGGCCGCCCTCCCAGCAATCGCCAGTCTTTTCGTGTCGCAACAGATAATTTACGCCGCGTTTGATCGCAATCAACACCTGCTGGCTGGATACCGCCGGCCGGGCGGTCGGCAATGGCATACCTGCAAAAAAAGCAACTGTGGCCAGCAAGCCCACTGCATGACAACCATATCTTCGGGAAAGCGCGGATACCAGTCGAAAAAGCATGGTCGTCTTCGGCAAGAGCAATCCTCAGTTTCGCAGGTGGCAATATTCCCAACTGTCCAATTCGATAAGCCGCACCACCGCATCGCAGCAGCAGCAATTGAGTCTGGTTACTTGGCATGATGCGCGGGAACGGGCGGAGCCTTTGCTGGTGGCGGACCTTTGGTTGCAGCAGGCCCTTTCTTTTTCTTTACCCGCAAGGCCGCCTGGTGGATGGCGTAACATAACACATTTCTGGCCAGCGCCTGAGCCGATGCCGGTGTGTAGCCGCTGATGCCCCAGGTGTTGGTGCCAAGCAAGCCACTGGTAATGTCCTGCGGCGAATACACCACCACCCAGCGCCCCCCTACCCGAATCCCCAGCATTTGCGGATGCTTGTGGTGATGCGTGTGTTGGTAGTTATAAAACTTTCGATAGCCGACGTCTTGCGCCTTTTGGCCTTCCGGAAAACTGCCCACATACAGCGATGAATTCAAGGGAATGTTGTTCAAAATAGCGTGCGGAAATAAGGCTGTGGCTAAATTGACGAAGGCATTGGTAAACGCCGGCTTGCCGCCACCAGCATCGGCAAACAACATTCCGCCATGCAACAGGTAACTGCGAAGGTTGGTGATTTGCTGGGCCGTTAGCTTAAATGCTCCCGTCCCGGTCATGTCGGCCAGCGGACATTGGGCCGGATCCAGCTTGGAACCGACCGTCACATTTTTAATCGTCACCTGCGTTTGAAAATCGGTGGCCGCAATCTTGGCCATGCGCGGCCAGGCGCCAGGTTCCGGATTCCAATTGCCCGCATACTTCAACCGGGCCATGGTGAGAGCCTGCGTGGGCGGCTTGGCCGGCCGCGGCACCACCAGCGATTGCAACCGGTTGGACAACGCCCCCTTGCCGATGGCGTAGTAGTAGATATTCGCCGGAATGGTCCAGTAGTCTCTTCGACTAAACTGGTGGGCCTGCCAGATGGCGCCTAAATCGATGGGACTTACAATCCACAAATAACGAATACCGTTGCTGATCGCCATAAAGCGGTGGAAGTGTGGGGGATGGCGTTCCGGCAACGTGGTGTAAAGATAGCCCTTGGGTGAGCATATTTTCGCCTTGTACCGGTTATGCACCACTTCCCGACCATATCGGAGCATCGCATCGCGGAAGCGGCCCGAACGAACATCCGGCGAACATAAAACCAGTCCGCCATCTTCCACATACTCCCGCAGCTTTTGTATTTGCGGTTTGGTAAAGTGTGGGTCTTTCCGCCCTGTAATCAGCACAATCGGAGCATTCAGCCAATCCGAAATCGGCGAGTTAATATCCACCACCTGCCAATTCAATGGCGTTTCATACGTGCGCGTCAGCCACGAGGTAAAATTCGCCACATCACGCTGCCGAGCGTTCCAATCGCCAAAAAAACTCTTCGTGTACTGCAGCTTGTTGATCACCACAGGATTCAGGCCGCGGTCCAGCACCAACAACGCATAGGCTGTACCGATGACATTGCCGTCGAAGCCCCAAGTGCCCGTTGCGCCACCATTGTGCACCAACTGAGTCGCCACGGCATTGTACCAGTTGTGGCCACCCAAGGTTTGAATGCCGCTGGCCAAAGCCACGCGCTCATCGCCATACAAGCCATAGATATTCGTATTAGTTGCACTAAAATTTTTATTCAACCACGCCAGTCCCATCAATATGGAGCGATCTACCGTTGGCCGGGGCGTCGGGCGCTGCAGGATATATTCATCGCAGATAAACAGGCTGGCTACGCCGGCAGGCGTCATCGTGTTGCTCGGTCCGATGATCGGCCCAACCGTGATCGTTCCATTCTTATGCTTGATGTTCGTGTGTTGGGGGCGTTTGGGAGTACTTTGATACGACCAGCCCCCATCGAGAAATTGGCTGTTGACCCAGTGCATGCGGGCCAGCCTCCAGTACCATGCGGGAATTTCCAGTCCGGCATGGGCACACGCCCACATCCCCAGCACACCATATTGGGTGTTGGAGTTGTCCCAGTTGCCGGGCATGTAAGCGGGCCGAGCGGGCCATGGTGGGAGCATGTTGTAGTGATAGGCGCCATCGGAATGAATGGTTTTAATCAAATACCAGGCGTCCTCATCAAGAACGCGGCGATACCGGGCCTTCGGCGGCAACAACGCCATGGCATTGGCTTGAAAGGATGCTGCGTATGTCCCCACGGGCTTAACCTTGACCAAAAAATTAATGGCCGCACGCATTTTAGGTGCGTAGATATTCAGTTGCGGCAGCTTCAAAGTCTGCTGCACATCCAGCAGTGCTTCCGTAACCAGCGCAGTCTCGCCACCGTAGTCGGTAAAAAAATTAGCCGGCTGGGGCTTACCCTGGTTGAGAATAAGACGGCCATGGCTGTCACGCTTAAAGATTTCTTTGCTTCCATAGGTACCAGTTTCCCACATCGTGTTGGAATTTTGCTGGGATAGCAGATAATCCACCCCATTCTTAATTGCGGCAACGACCTGTTGGCTGCTGACAGCGGCATGCACCGATGCGTTTGATGCGGGCCACAACAGTGCTGCCCCCAGCATCGCGGCCAAGGCCGTGGAAGCACGCCGCCTGCTGACACATCGCGTTATAAAGGTGGAAAATAGCACTCGATACTCCTTGGCCGCTCAACCGAAACGCTCTCTTGCACTTGCCCGCAATCCCTAAATGGTATGCCGGTAGGATATATTTAGCAAGAGAAACTTCCGCCGGATGGCGCTAACGCCGCCATCAGTAAAACAACCAGCATCGAACGGACA
>JAJZKY010000153.1 GCA_021803885.1 Planctomycetota bacterium | reverse complement strand
GAATGGTTGTCGCGTTTATATGTCGATATCGGATTTTTGCGAAAGGAAGTATCTCAAATGGCTGGCAAAAAAGCAATAGCCGCGTCAGACCTTGACTACTTTGGATACCAAAGATTGGCCCGAGCGCTTCAATTTCTCGGCCTCCTGCACTTCCATGTCCAGTAATTGAGCTTTGAGTTCCGTCCCCCAGTGATAACCGCCCAGTTGGCCGTTGGTTTGAACCACACGATGGCACGGAATCAGTACGGCGATCGGATTCGCTGCACAGGCTCGGGCGACAGCACGGTACTTGCCTGGTTCGCCGATGGCTTCGGCCACTTGTTTGTATGTCCGGGTTTCACCCAGCGGAATATGCAATAATTGTGTCCAAACTTTTTCTTGAAATGGCGTCCCCATCGCTTTTAGTTGAATTCGCCGCCGGTAGTCATGAGTTTCAATGGTCTCGATGATCGTCGCCAGTATTTTGCGCTCGTGTGGTCTACCTTCCGCTATCGTAGGGTTTCCGACATGCGTGGCCACCAAGTGGCTTATTCCAGTTGGATACCGCTCAAAGGCGAGATAAATTAATAGTCCATCCATGAAGCCCGCCGTAATGGGACCCAGGTTAGACTTACAAGTTGCCGCATAAATCACGGGTACACGATAAATCATTTTCATCGCCTAATCCAAATAAGCACTCATGTCGATCGCATCGATATCCGCTTCGGTCATTTGGCCCAACTCGAACTTTGGTTGATGACTATCCCGCGGAATGCTTGGGTCCTGTTTTCCATTGTTCTCTGCCGGCATCGAAAAACCAAAAACACGCATCCAAAATTCAGTTTCGCCTGCCGAGGTGACGCTTGCCTGCTTGGCCGTCCGCTCCTGCCGTTCGCGTTGTTCCCGGCGATAGGTATACACCTGCCTCAGAAACACACCGCAATGAAGCGTTTTGGCACCCAGAGCCATTACTCGTGCTCGCAATTGCCTGTCATCGGTCACCACACAAATGTCCCGTCGGCCGGTGGAGGATTCACAAAGCAATACGATAGTGTCGTCGGCAGATCGCCCACGCCCCGCCCATTGTAAGTGAAGCGTGTCGTAGTCATCGGGATATGGTTCGCTGGGTTTGCGAACACCATCCATGACCAATGTCAGCTTCATGCTTGCACAAACATTGCACAACTGCCGAAGCGACAGACCTGTAACCTTCCCGGGTCGGCTCGCGGCCGCATGCAGCAGGTTATAGGCATCTACAATCAGCATTATGCCACCGGTTCAAAAGCAGGATCGAACCGCATCGGCGGTTTCACCGGGACGCTATCTCGTCATGGACGACTCGACCGCCTACCACCGTCATTTTAACTCTTCCGCGCACCGACTTACCGGCAAATGGCGTATTTTGCGACTTGGATTTAAACGCAGCCGGTTTGATGATCCAAGGCTGATCCAGATTGAAAATCGTCAGGTCAGCTCTGCTGCCCTCTGCCAGCAATCCGCGATCTGCCAGCCCAATAACCCGGGCTGGATTAACCGTCATGAGGCGAATCATCGCCGCAAGTGATAAGCGGCGTGTGTGTACCAAGGCCTCAAGATAAAGGGGAAAGGCCGTTTCCAGTCCCACGATACCGAACGGTGCCCGGTCAAATTCCAGTTCCTTTTCCTCTTGTGCGTGCGGGGCATGATCGGTGGCCAGCACCTCAATGGTGCCATCTGCAATCCCGTCAATGCAGGCTTGTACATCGGCGTCGGTACGCAGGGGCGGGTTCATTTTGGTGTTGGTGTCGTAATTGGTGCAGGCGGCATCGGTCAATAGCAGATGATGCGGGGCGGCCTCCGCCGTCACACATTGGCCTTCAGCCTTGGCGCGGCGCACCAGATCAACCGCGCCCGCCGTGCTGATATGCTGCACATGGTACCGCGCACCGATGTGGCGATTCAGGATTAAGTCGCGGGCGATCATCAATTCTTCGGCGGCGGCCGGCAGCCCCGCAAGTCCCAGTCGATTGGCCGTTATGCCGGCATTCATTGGTCCGCCGGAGAGTGTGGGCTCTTCACAATGCTGGCTGATTAATCCGTCAAACATCTTGGCGTACTGAAACGCCCTGCTCATGACGGCGGCGGATGCCACGCCGACTCCATCATCGCTAAATCCTACGGCACCCGCCTCGTGCATTAAATGCAGTTCCGCCAATTCCTTACCGTCTCTCCCCTTGGTGATGGCACCGAACGGGCGCACATCGCAAAGATTCGCGCTGCGCGATTGATTGAGGACAAATTCTATCTGGGCCGGGTCGTCCAGCGCCGGAACCGTGTTTGGCATGCAGCAGATCGTGCTGAAACCGCCTGCCACTGCCGCCGCCGCACCCGTTGCTATGGTTTCTTTATGTTCCTGTCCTGGCTGACGCAAATGGACGTGTATATCGATAAAGCCCGGTGAAAGGTGCAAGCCGGACAAATCGATTACTTTCGCCTTGGGCGCGTGCCCCTTCAGGCCGGTGCCCCGTTTGGCTATCTTGCCATCCACCACCAGTAATTCTTCCTCGCGCACCCGGGTGCGATTCGGATCGATCAGCTTTCCGTTGGTAAATAATATTGGCCGTGCATCCATAACTTCTGCAGTATAGCCGATGCTGCCGAAGGTGACATCGAATCAGTGCAGTAACCGGGCACTAAACCGTCGCGGGTTCGGCGGCGAATTGGCTCTCACAAAGCCGACGGTAACCAGCGCACTCGGCCAGCAACTGCTGGTGCGTTCCCAGACCAATCACGCGACCGTAATCAAGGCACACGATAAGGTCTGCCCCTGCTATGGTGCTTAAGCGGTGGGCAATCACAAAGGTGGTGCGGCTGCGCATAAATTCTTTCAATGCCAAATTGATTTTCTGCTCGCTGTCGGCATCAATCTGGCTCATCGCCTCATCCAAAAGCAATATGGCCGGATCGCGCAGTATCGCCCGCGCAATCGCAATTCGCTGGCGCTGGCCGCCCGACAAACGCACACCCGATTGGCCCACCATGGTGTTATACCCCTCGGGCAACTGCGATATAAATTCATCGGCGTAGCTTTGGCGACTCGCTGCCAGCACGGCCTCCCGGTCAGCATGCGGCGCGGCATAGGCAATGTTGTTATAGACAGTGTCAGCAAAGAGAATCGTATCCTGTGTCACCAATCCAATATGCTTACGCAATGATTTAAGCGAAACCTTGGAAGTATCCACAGAATCGATCAATATTCGCCCGCCGGTTGGTGTCAGCAGTCGCGGTATCAGCGAAAGTAATGTCGACTTCCCCGAGCCATTTGCGCCGACAATCGCCGCCGTCTGCCCCTTCTGTACGGTGAAATTAATCTCCTGCAGCACCGGCTGTTTTGAACTCTCGTAAGTAAACGAAATATTCTCGAACGCTATTTCTTTCGACAAGCGCGGCAACGAAGGTAGCGGCGGACTGCCATCCTGCTCGACTGGTTCGTCAATAATTTCAAAAATGCGGGTCGCTGACGCGTTGGACTGTTGCAATTTGGAATTGACGTCTGAGAGTTTTCGTAATGGCTCAAAGATGGCTGCGAAGCAAGCCAGCAGAAAAATAAATGAATCGCGATTGATGGAATGGCTTAGCACCAGCTTGGCCGCAATTAATACCGGAATGCATCCAAGTACGATCGTCAAGGTTTCAATGGTGGGCCGCGACAGCGATGTATAGTGCGCCAGCCGCGCCTGCTGCTGATACAGATGGCGATTGACCTTGGTGAACCGCCGCCGCTCATAACCCTGGCCATTGTGGGCTTTGACAATCCTGATACCGAGCAGCGTCTCGCTGATGATCCCCATCATATCCGACCATTTTTCCAATCCCTTACGGCTGGCGCGCCGCATCCGCTTGGAAAATTTTCGGATAATCACACCGATTATTGGCAGGATCACCATCGTGCCAACGCATATTCGCCAGTCGATCAGCAACGCCACGATTCCCACCGCCAGCGCCTTCATTGGTTCAAGCATCGTCTTGCCCAGCAAGGTGGTAAGCCCTTCTGTCAGCGTGTTAGTGTCCTGCGTAAGACGGCTTGTCAGGTCCGTTGTCCCATGGGCCGAGAAATACTGCACCGGCAGTTGCAATATGCGATTGTGCATCCGTCGCCGCAGATTAATCACCACCTTGGCCGCCAGCGTCATGCTGATGTACTGCTGCATATACCGAAATGCGCTCCCCACCACGCACAAAACAATGAACAGCACAATCACCCATAGCAGGCACCACCAGCGGCTTTGCGGCAGGGCACTGATGGCATCCACAAATGTCCACATGTACCAATGCGTACCTGGCATCTTGATGGTGGGAGAGGCAATTACCGCGCCGCTACTGGACGCAATGGTCATTTGAACCGGGGTATAGTCGGCTACGTGCGCCAGAATACGCATCATCCCCTGCCAGTGATGGCTTGATATTTTCGTCGCCCCGTGCGCGGAAAGCACCGCGACGCGGGTGATGCGGTCTCCGGGGCTTAGTTTAGTCAGGGGGGCAGGTGCACTCTGGCCAGCGCGGGAAATGATGATCGCCAAAGTCTTGGCATGCACCGATTGATCCAGATTCATCAACCCCATGTGCAGGCGGCTTTCCGCGGCTGCCTGATCTGCCCATCCATGCACACCTTGCGTTGAAATAAATATTTTCATCACCGGCAGCAACGTCGCAATGCCCGATGCATACGACAACCCGACCCCCAGTGCGCAAAGCAGCCCCAATACGACTCGCCAGCGATAGGGCCAGACACCCATCAATACTCTTAGCAGTGGTTTCATCTACTCCTCGGACCGCGCACTCGCCCCGCAATTCTAAGCCCCATACCATACCATCAAATGGCACCCGTGACATGCCTGCTCAAGGCGCAACTCCCCCTCGCACTGCCTTTGAAGTCAGCCAGGGTTTTTCCTGTTGGTGCACCGATATCTGCTTCGCGGGTGAATGTTGGCAGGGACACCGCTTGGGAAAAAGCACGACCGCACAAACGAAAGCCGTGCGCGTCGTGATCGCGACATGCTGCCGCCGATGGTCATCAGCTCTTAATTTGTGTATTATCAGCGCGGCATCGTAAGCCGCTGCCGCTTTTTTACGAGCAAATCACATTCGATCTGGTTGTGGCAAAGATGTATCGCCGTCGTCAGCGCCTCGCAGGCGGCCGGAAAATCGCCAAGATTCGCAAGGAACTCACCGCGCACAGCATGAAAAAGATAATATCCATCCATCGCCTTTTCGTCCCCAATCTCTTTGAGCGCCTCGAACGCCTCACGGGCACCGCGCGCCTTGAAGATAGCCACCGACCGATTCAGTCTGACAATCGGCGTTGGTGCCAACGTCGCGAGTTGGTCGTAAAGATGCAATATCCGTGGCCAGTCTGTTAGGCGGTACTCGCCAGCCGCGCAGTGACATGCCGCAATCGCCGCCTCGATGTGATAGCGGCTCACCAGGTCGCCGACGGCGGAACGCCTTAGATGAAGGATGCCGCTCGCTATCAGGCTCTGATCCCAGCGCTTTCGATCTTGCTCCTCCATCGGCAGAAGATCGCCCAAATCCCCCGTTCGCGCGGCAAAGCGACCAAGATTCAGGTACATCAGTGCGAGTAATGCGTCAATGATGGGCCGCCGGTCCGGGAATCCGTCAAGCAGCAATTCGGCCAATCGCACCGCCTCTTCGCAAAGTTCCGGCCGTGTCAGGCGTTTGCCTGCGGCTGCTTTGTATCCCTCATTAAACATTAGATAAATGGTTGTCAGAACCGCATCCATACGTGAATTTAAATCAGCGGCACCGGGCAAGTCGCAAGGTGCGTCGGTGGCGCGGAGAATGGCCAGCGCCCGGCTGATTCGGCGCTTCACAGCCGCGGGCGATGCCAGCAGCGCCTGGCTTATCTCAGTGACGCCAAATCCGCCAACCATTTTTAATGTCAATGTAAGCTGCAATTCCCGGCTCAATTGAGGATGAGCGCAAAGAAAGATCACGCGCAGTTGACTGTCGCGCTGATATGCCTCTAACACCTCATGATCAGCCGGCAAATTCTCAAAAAGTTTGTGATATGCCGCCACCTGGGCATTTTTGGCGTTCACCAGCCGCCCATGTTTAAGGACATCCAGCATGACGCGCCGCGCTGTCTGATACAGCCAGGCCGTCGGATCGCGCGGAAGGCCATAATAGGGCCATACGCTCAGCGCCCGCAGAAGGGCCTCCTGCACGGCATCCTCAATGGCGTTGAGGTGTTGCATGCCGAAGGTGCGCAGCAGGATGGCCGTCAGTCGGCCATATTCGCGGCGGAAAAGGTTCTCTATCAATCCCGTGGTTGGATTTGACCGCGTCGCGGCATCGGGCCGAGTTTCAGCTTTCACATCCTGCCACTCGCCCAATTTATCATCCCCGGCAGCCAACATGGTCATTTATCGCTTAAACATTAATTGGATGTTACGACTGTCCAACCCACGCCGTAGCGATCCTTACACATCCCAAACTTCGGCGAAAAAAAGGTTTTCTCCATGGGCTGCACGACGCTGCCGCCTTCACTCAAAGCACTGAATATCCTCTGGGCCTCGGACTCACTATCAATCATGAGCGCCAGGCTGAATCCCTGCGGCTTTACCGCGGTGCCAGGGCCTCCGTCCGACATCATGAGCGAGGTACCGCCAATTTCCAGTTGCGCATGCATAATCGCATGCAGATTTACTTCCGGTCGTGCACGGAATTCGGCTTCTGCGTTGGGATGGTCGCTGTAACGCATTTTTACGACGACCTTGGCATCCAACACTTTGCAATACAGCGCAATAGCTTCTTCGCACCGTCCGTTGTAGGACCACACGTAGGGGCTGAGGCTAAGGGCATTTTTACCGGCCATTTGAGATACTTCCTTTCGCAAAAATCCGATATCGACATATAAACGCGACAACCATTCGCAGGCGCTTACGCCATCACCTCGGCCATCTCGACGTGCATGCTGTGCGCCTTGGCGACTGGACAACTCGTGGCCACTTGACGAACCTCAACCGTCACGCCGTGCTTCAACATTGGGCACTGGCGGGCAATTGCGACCGCTGCATCTATGTCGGGTGCCTTTACCATGGTATAGCCGCCGATGGCTTCCTTGGATTCGGCAAACGGCCCATCAACCGCAACGGCGTTATTGCGCATGCTGACCCGCATGCCGGCAAATTCCAAAGGCTGGGCGGAAATAAATTTTCCTTCCTCAGCGAGGCGGGCCATCCAATCCATCATCGCTTGAACGCCTTGCTGAATTTCGGTGGCGGACATGTCTGCATGCCAGTCTGTTCCTCGAAAAAGCAGCATAAATGTGGGGCTTTGGTTATCCGATGCCATGATCAGGCTCCTTATAAAACTGCCCGGACACCATGTCCGGACAACTCCATGACGATGGAGACCGAAAAAGCGGGACATTCAATTTTGAATTTTTTTGATGATCGGGACTCCCTACGTTGAGTGAATCAATGGTAGCCACAATACGCAGGGTCAATTCATCTGCGGGTCGGCCGGAACAAAGCGGCTTGATAATTGCGGCATGACAGATCGCATGGTCGCTATGCGGGTCAGCATGATCCACACGCGATCCTGCTGAATTTCACCGAGCGCCACCGTTTCAGTCGCGGGGCAGGTCAGCCATGACCCCGACTCAATTTCCGTTTCCAACTGGTTGGGACTCCACCCTGCGTTACCCACAAAAAAACGCGAAGGCTGAATGTCATTTTCGATAATTTGCTTGATGTGATCCGCATCAATCGAATAATGCAGACCATCCACTATGACTTGGTCGGCAAATTGACGGCCATCGTGTAAAGCCAGCAAAGGCCCGGCGCATGGGCCGCCAGCGTGCAATTTTGAGGTGTTTTTGCAAACGCCGCCATCAATCTTGGCCCACGCATCCTTGATGGTGACATCCAGTGGCCGGTTAAGGATTATGCCCATTGCACCATCGGCATCGTGGCGAACGAGCAGCACCACCGATCTGTAAAAATTCGGGTCCAAAAGCCCCGGCATGGCGATGAGCAAATGACCGCGTAATTCCGCCATGTAACAACTCCTGTATTGAATCGTCGCCCGGGGCGATCAGGCCGCCGAGGCAGCGATGTCCGTCACCGGCGACTTAATAGCCATTGGCGAATTTGCCCGCCAGTCCAGATGATATCGCCAATTGCGATCATCCAACTGCGGAAAATCGGTTCGATAATGCACGCCCCGCGTTTCCTGTCGCATATTGGCGGATACCGCGATCAGGCGTGCCACCTGCAGCATATTCTGCAATTCCCAGCCGGCGGGTTTATCAAAACTTTTATCCAGGATGTATCGACTCCAAAAATCAATAATCTCTGTCGATTCATCGAGGCGCGGGCCAAACCGTTCCACGCCGACATTTCTCCACATCAATGACCGCAGCGAGCTTAGCACATCCAGCATATCGAGTTCGGTCCTTTGGCTTTGTGGAATCTCGGCTGTCAAACGCGGCACCACCGTAGACCGTGGTTGCCGCGTGAGCGACCGGAGCACATGCTGCCCCGCCCGTTCGCCAAAAACCAGCGCCTCAATCAGCGAATTACTTGCCAGTCGGTTGGCACCGTGCAGTCCAGTGTAAGACACCTCACCTACCGCATAGAGATTCTCAACCGTCGTGAGCCCATCCAAATCGCATACCACGCCACCTACCATGTAATGCGCACTTGGATGCACGGGGATAGGTTGTTTTGATGGATCAATACCAAACTTCTCACAGACCTCAAAGATACCGGGAAACCGGGCCGCAAACGCCTCCCGTGACATGTGTCGGCAATCTAAAAATACGTGAGTCGTCTGCGTTTTGGCCATATGGTCCAAAATAGATCGTGATACCACATCCCGCGGTGCCAGCTCCGCCATCGGGTGGTACATCGTCATAAAACGCTGCCCGGTCTTATCGATTAACGTGGCCCCCTCACCGCGTACCGCCTCGCTGACCAGTGACCGGGTGGCACCCGCTATGTAAATGGTGGTGGGGTGAAACTGCACCATTTCCATATTTCGCAGCACCGCTCCGGCACGCCACGCCATGGCATGTCCATCCGCAGTGGC
>JAJZKY010000152.1 GCA_021803885.1 Planctomycetota bacterium | reverse complement strand
CGCCGAGGTCTTCGACGCCACAGTTGGGCGCATGTTTGGGCTCAAAGGTATGACGTAAAATTGGCGTAACTGCCGGTGACCAAGCAGAAGGGTGCCGTGCTTTCCCGGAAAGACGGGCGCCAACAGCTGAGAGTCGCGAAAGCGCGTGAAGCCGCGGCGGCGGTGTTTGCATTGCAATATAGGGTGCCCGCTGGTGAGGCCATTTTTGGAGGTAGAATCGTTGTCGCCGGAAAAAAGCCTGGTCGGACCTGTGATTGCGCAACGGGATTCCGATATCACGCTCGTCGAATACGTCGGGGCGGTGAAGCGCGCACGCTGGACTCTGGCGATTCTGGTCGGTGTGGGCCTTATGGCGGGCGCCGCGCTCGGAGCGCTGCTGCCTAGGAAATATACGGCAACAATCGTTTTCGCACCCGTAAGTCAGTCGCAGCAGGGCGGGCAGATGGATGCGATCTCGAGCATCATGGCGCAATTTGGAGCGCTGAGCTCGTTGGCCGGACTTTCCGGCGGGGAAAGTCACAGGAGTCAGGAGACCATCGCGGTGCTCAAGTCGTACTTAATTACAGAGAAATTCATTTCCAAAAACGACCTGCTGCCTGAGTTGTTTCCGGATCGCTGGAGCGCTTCGGCAAAACGGTGGCTCGCATCAGACTCGCGTCGAGTGCCGACGCTGTGGGATGGTGCGCGCCTATTCCATAAGAAGATCCGAGCGGTCGAGGTCGACAGCAAGACGGGCATCGTCTCGATGTCTATTACGTGGAGAAATCCGCAAGAGGTGGCCAGCTGGGCCAATGGCCTAGTGGCGATGACAAATCAGTATTTGCGGACGCAGGCGATTAGAGAGGCGCAAAGAAACATTGCGTATCTAAGCAGCGAGGCGCTTGAGACGAACCTTGTGCCTGTCAAGGAGGCGATTTATGAGCTTTTGGAGACGGAAATCGACAAAGAGATGATTGCCCGCGGAACAAAAGAATATGCGATCAAGGTGTTGGATCCGGCCGAGACGCCGGAGAGGCCCTCCAGCCACGGCGTTGCATTTTGGACAGCCCTGGGGGCTGCGGGCGGTCTCAGCGCGGGGCTGCTCTTCTTGTTTCTCAATTTGGCCTGGTCGCGCAGTACCGCGGACATCGACGCGATTGGTGCGGAGTAGAATTTTCCGTATTTTACGCGCTTCGCTGCTGAGCATGTTGGTTCCGCGGGAACGAGCGCTGGATCGTGTGGATCGTGGCTGGACGCTTACTGGTTCAATTTCCTGAGACGAGCGCTTGCGCGAGTAGGGTGACGCGGGAGCCGCAGGGCCGTGATGGCATACTTGGGAGCGGCTGGTTCGAGATTCGACGGGGCCCTGAGGTCGTTGTAGAGATGAGGTTTGCAGCGGCCACTCGTGGAAGTTAAATCTTTTGCATAGGAATCTTGGTGGCTGTAGATGAGCGAGTGCGTGGTGCACGTTGGATAAGGTAGTAACGGCGGCGGTTGTAGCCTGGGTGGGAACAGCCCTGGTGGGGTACGCGCTGATGAGGAAGCCGGCGTACGGGCTTCTGGATCCATTTGTGCTCAACTTCCTATTTATTCCGTTCAGCGCTGCGCTACTGGCCACATTGTACGTCACACATCTGGTCGCTGCACGGGTGCTGCTTGTATTCGGTGTCGGCCTTGGAGGATACCTGCTTGGAGTGAGGGCAATCTCGGCCTTCTTTGATCGCGGCTCGTTCCGTCGAGCCATAAACGTCGCGGCTTCCAGCTTTACTCGCGCGGAGCTGCGGGGGATTTTCGTGGCTGCGCTTTGCCTCACCGCATTACTGGCGGTTCTAGGAGTGCTGAGCGGCGCAGCAGGCAACGCCAGGCAGGAATTTGAAAAGGTATTCAGGCCATTAGTGCTGATTCAGGGAGGGCTTTTTCTCGTTACTTCTATAGTCTTGCTATCCAATTCATTCTCTACCTCCCGTATGGCATCCTGGGTGGTGGTCCTGACGTTGCTCACGCTGCCCTTTTCCGGCAAGAGCGTCTTCTTGCCGATCGTCATATGGATGGGTCTGAAGCTGTTCGTGGCCGGACGGCGCCTTACGTTGAAATGGGTCGCTCTGGGTGGGGTTGTGGCGTTGGCGGGCTTGAGCATCATGGGGGCGCTCGCGTATCGAAGCTTCGGCCCGTCCGGCGCGATGAGGCTGCTGGCATATCGCCTCTGGCTGTCGGGGGACGTCTATATCTACGCGTATCAGCTTGGTGCGCTGGCGGCAATTCGCCATTATTACCATGTCAGCTTTATAGGCTACATGCTTCATCCGATTGCCGCTCTGGTTGGAGTGCGCACCTACAAGAAGCCATTGGGGTCGATGCTGTCATCAGAAGTGACGGGTAAAAATCTTGTCACCGGACCCAATCCGCAACTGCCAGTGCTACTGGACTTCTTTTTTCCCCATGCGCTTTTTTTTGTGGCCACCATGTCATTTTTGGTCGGCTGCTCCGTCATGGGGCTCCGGGCGTTATGCGTGATCACAGCGAATGCAAGATCGCGCTTTTTACACGTCGGAGCGGTTGCCGCGGGGGTATTTCTGCCTGCTGCGGGATTTCTCGACATAGAGCAGGTGACGATTCAATTGGTTGGCCTAATTGCGGTGTGTGGTATCGGCTGTCTTGCGGATCTGGTGTACCGGCGGGGACGGGCGCGAAGACCGTGAGCTGCGAGGAGAAATGGGGATCGGCGGTGGTATGAGCGGTGCACACGCAAGGTGTCTTGGTTTGGCGCTGTCTAATGCGTGCCTTGAGTTGTACATGGCCGACCGCCTGCGCGACTGAGGCGGACGCACGACAGGGTCACGGTCTGCGAAGAGGGATGGGTCGCGTCCGAAGACCCATCGTCGGGCAGGGTGCCTCCCCGCTGCTTGGCGGGGCGGGCCCGCGGAGAATCGGTAAACGCCTCGCGACGCGCAGCGCTGGCTATTGTCGCGTATGGAAGTCGTTGAGGCGGGCAGCCTGCGCTGGTTGAGTATGTTCGGGCCCATAATTGGTATTGGCGCCACGGGCGTTGTGATCGGAGCCGGTAATATGGCGAGTAGACTGTCCAAATTGCGGGGTAGGGGACTGCGAAACCTGAGTGGAATTCTGGTGGAACGTAGCGGGCTGACGCGTGCAATTAAGGTCGCTTTAGAGCGTTGCTTTGACCTTAGCTGCAGAACGAAGACATCAGGCCGCGTGCGACTCGACAGGTTGAACATAGACAGTCGGCGGAAGGCGGATGGTGAATTCTATGTGGGTACGCCACACTATGAATTCAGACATTTGGTGCGGCAGCTGGGCATCAACCCAGCGAGATATGCTTTCATCGATCAGGGCTGTGGCATGGGACGCGTGCTCCTGTACGCAGTCAAAGCAGGATTTCGGCGGGTGATCGGAGTGGAATTTTCGTCGGAGCTCGCACGCAGGGCACGGGAGAACGTACGTGTGTACTGCGGGCAAGAGCGAGGCGACGCAGAGGTAATAGTGAGCGACGCCGCGGAATTTGAGATTCCCAATGAGCCTTGTGTCGTTTTTTTCTTCAACCCGTTTTCGGGTTCAGTCACCACCGACATTTTGACGCAGATAAGGAAGGTTTACGACGCTGGGAATCGGGAAATTTATATCATATGGTATAACGTGACCGCCAACGCGAAGCCGCTTTTTCTGGTGCCCTGGCTAGAGATGGTGTCGATGCAACCCAGCAAAGAGAATCGAAACTCTTTCCTATTTTCGGCGAAGCTTAGGTTGCCGTATGCCATTTTCAGGGTTCGGGCGACGAAGTTGCCCGATTCCGGCTGACTGGGAGCTGGGGGCGAGAGCCGAAGACCCGGCTGTATGTTGGAGTTCCAGTAGTGCGTCGACTTTTCCGGACGATTGCCTTTGTCCCGAAACCCGAAACGCATATGCTCTGCTTTCGACGTGTATTTATCGTACATGTCGCCGCGACCTGAGTGTCCGTAGTACTCGAGCGGGACCCGCAAAGAGATCGTAAGCCTGATGCCGCGCCAGGAAGGCCTTGGGCCGAAGTATGAGATCTCCGCAGAGCATTGGCCACTGCTCTCCGCCAAATCGCTTCTTGAAGTCTCCGATCCCGCCCGCTTCGGTTCCGGATAACGCAGGCACCGTGAACCCCATGCAATAATGTTCGAAGCCATGCTCCTTCAGCCAACAGATGACCTGGTAGTGGGCCCAGGCCATCACTCCACGCTGTCGGGAGACGTCCAGTGCTCCTCCCGCATAGTAAAATGCGCCTCCCTTTCCTATTGCAAGGAGTAGGGACGTTACACACTGAGCTCCCTCGTACCCGTTCACCAGCAGGATCCTGCCGGTGCGCGCAAGCAGATAGAGTCCGTCTAGCTTTTCTGCGGAAAACGATCTTCCACCGGTGCGCGCGTAGGTGATTTTATGTATGTTTACGAAGTCTGCCCAAGCGTCTGCGGTGACGTCGTATGCAGTAAACGCATTCAGTCTAAGGTTGAGCTTCTCACACCGCTTGACATTCGATTTCTGACCCTTGCTGAAGGCACTCAGGATTTTCCCGGCGTCCTGAGTGAGGTCAATTACCGAGAAGTACCCGGGCAAGGGCTCTGACGCACGCCGCCACCTAATGCCGTCGCCAAATCCGCATTGGCCCAGCACGCAGTCCGGGAAATTCCGTCGATAGTTGGCAGGAGCCAAGGGCGGGAGAACAAATTCGACACACTCACAGCGCGCCGTTACGGCAAGATGGTGTAACTTCGTTAGTAGACCTTGATATATCCAGGCTTGGTGTGCCCCGGGAAGTAATGCGAGACCCGGGCCCGACAGATAGGCGCCAAGCCTACGGCGTTCCCGCCCGAGGACGCAGACGCCTTGCAGATCTCCGTCGACGAGCACGGAGAACGAGCAATCGTAAGCTGCGGCCTCGATAAACTCCGGCGTATGGTATACCCATGCTTCGTCGCATCGGTCAACGAAAGACGCCCACACGCGCCGATCTGTGTCCTGATATCGTTGAAAGGACAAGCTCTCAATCGTGCCCATCCATTCTCCAAAAGCAAGGAAGCATAAGAGACAGGTCCGTAAAGGTGAAAATTACAGTTGACGCGCACTTCGTTCCGATCGTGCGGATTGGGAGCGTGCGTCGCCCTCCGGTCACGCGACGCGATCTTAAGACTCGGGCGCTCGCCGCAGTATCCTCGCGAAATGTCCGAGATAAGAATCGGGGTCGCGGGCGCTGGCGAGCATCGAAAGTATACAAAAAATAAAGGCCTCCAGCAGCAGTTTCCCCAGCAGTTGATGTGGGAGAGCTTCCCGAGCGATGAAGAAGCTCAATGCTACGAAAGCCGGAGTCATCCCTAGCAGTGGCAGATGACCTTGGAGCAGCTTGACTATCGACAGGCGAAACACTCGGTGCAGAATTACTCCGGTATAGGCAAGCATCACAACTTCCATCGCGATCTTCCCGCAGAGGAGCGCGGTCATGCCGCTGCCGGCTAAGAGCGTGAACACACTCAGCTGCATTAGCAATATTGGGCCTCGGATCAATACGACCAGATCCGGACGTCCTACCGCGCGCAGAAATTGCGGCACTCCCTGGGCAAGATAGCTGGTCGCCCAAACGACACTGTCCAAAGCGAGGATACTGGCGGTGCCGTGCCATGCCGGACCGAGAAGGGCGGCGATCGTTCCGCTCGTGAGGACGAACATCCCGGCAAGCGGAATACTGATAGTTCCAAACACGTGATTCAGTCGTGGCAATGCATTGGCAGGAGAGGCGCCATCGCGCTGTAATAATGACAAGGTGCTGTAGACCACAGGTGACAACGGATCTAGGATGATGGCACAGACGGACCTTATGATCTGGTCAACTAGGCGGAATCTACCAAAAACGGCGGCGCCAAAGGCGATCCCGACAAAAAATCCGACGCCGAACTCAAGCGCCCAATTCGCCGTGATGTCCAATGCGACCCATTTGCTGAATCTGAGCATTTCTCGCAAGACGTTTGGCGAGACGCCGGCGTATCGAGGCAGCGGAACAATCAGCCACGTGGCAATTGTTTGACTCAGACCGCCTGCCAGCCAGCCGATTACCAAGGCCCAATATCCGTAGCCTGCCGCCGCCAGCAGGACGGTTGCCAGGGTGGAGGGGATCGCGCCAGACACTCGTATCAAAAACAGCTTACGGAATTCGAGCTTGCGCCGCAGGATGGCCACGTGCGTCGAATACAATGCACTGAGAAATAGCTGGGTGCCAAGCACTGGAATCAGAATGCCTACTGCGCGGTCACCGAGCAGATATTCCGCTCTGGTTGCAAGTGAAAAGAGCAACAAATAAGCGAGCGCGGCAAAAACGCTGTTTGCTATCAAACCGACGTAAGCGAGTTCTGCAATAGGCCTTCGACTTTGCACGATCGCCATTGGCAGCACTGTTTCGATCAGAAGCTGGAAAAAGCTGACAAACAGTAGAGAGTAACCGAACGCGCCGTAGTCGGCCGGCTTTATATACAGCGGCACTACTAAGAAAGAGGCGAATTTGACGGTGTAAAGAGAGATCTGCCCGAGGATCGACCACATGGAGGCGGATGCGACCCTAGAGGATAGAGACTTCACCGGGTGGGCTTCCGGGTGCTGAGATTTTCCTTGCACCAGTCTTGGGTATGTGACCGCGCCTCGTGGCATGAGCAGGTGCGGCTTGCGTGGATGGGATGGTGAAGACGGTCTGTGAATATTCCGGAGGAGAAAAGCGGACTATTTCCTGTGGCTAACTTCACGGGTGACTTCAAGACGCTAACGATATTGTCGACATCCCCAGGTAGAGAAAAGCATGCACTTTGCATCGGTCATACGATGCGCCCTGTGTGCGTTCAGATCCACCCGGCGAGGCAGGCTGTGATCAGGACAGCATTGTCGAGGGGGCGGCGGCGGCCGCCGCTTGTGCAGATCTTCGCCAGTTCTGCGCTTCGGCGCCACCCGCGACGCAGCATGAGGGCTGATCGCAGCGCCTGGATGTCTCGATCCCATGGAGCTGCCGTCGCGCAAATTTCGGCAATTTTCTTAATCTGTGTGCTGTACCAATGGGTTCGTATTCGGTGAAGACGCATCGTCAGTCCGCTTGCCGTCCCGCGCGAACCTGTGTCGTTCGCGTCGTGTTGACGGTAAATCATTGTGGGTAGAGGATCGAAGCACCAATCGAGTCGCCATGCCCTTGCTAAGGCATAGAACATCCAGTCATGGAAGTGGAGACCGAGAGATAGGGTCGGGTTGGCAGCGAGAAATTGACGGCATCGCCGATAGAACTCCACGGACAAGACGAACGTGCATCCTTGTCCGGCTCCCTCGAAGAGAAAGTCAGTCGCGGTCGTCTTGGGCGATTGGCGGAGTATTTTTCTCCTGCCGTTGGGCCACTCGGCGATCGTTGCGCTGGAGTAGCCTGCGGCGGCGGTGCGCTGGAGCGCCTGGTGAGCCCTTCTTAGCTTTTCAGGCATCCAGATGTCGTCCTGATCCGATAATGCGACCAGATCAAAGCCATCGGCCTCTGTTGCTGCGACCAAGGCGAGGAAGTTTTGCGATGCCGATCGGGCGCGGCCGGAGGGGGGGATTAGCATGACTCGCGCATCGCCTTCGGCTATCTTTTGAGCTTCTGTCAGGGTGGTGTCTGTAGATCCGTCGTCTCGAATCAAAAGTTGGACTTCAACGCCTTGTTGCGCAAGAATGGACTTGATTTGTGCACGGATCCATCTTCCGCCGTTGTATGAGGCAAGCAGAATCAATATCTTGGGTAGAGGGTCGGTGAGGCTGTTCGACTGGTCCGACGGGGTGTCTAGTAATGCCTTCGCCGTGGAGCGCTCAGGGGTGGACAAGGGGAGGGGTGGCATATCGCGCTGGGATAATAGGGGAATCGGTTTCCCTTATGGTACTTTTTTCGCGACATTGGAGCCAGGTTGCCGCGGGTGAATGCCGGTTTCCGGCCATTGGTCGAGAGTCATTCGAGCTGGGGTAAGTTTTTTTGCCGACGTTCGTGCCTGAAAGCCGCGTTCCAATGCAGAGAGCTTCGCGTGGTCCTTCGTTCGCTTTCGTCGGCACGATTAGAGGCGGCAGCACGTGGTTCTTCGAGATCCTGCGAGAGCACCCGGGAGTATTCGTGCCGCCGAACAAGGGAACCTATTTTTTCAGTCAGTGGCATTACAAGGGGAAAAATTGGTACGAGGCGTTCTTTCCGGACCGCGCAAGGCAGATGGCGGTCGGGGAAGTGTGTGAGGATTATTTGGCAAATCCGCACGCGCTGGCGAGGATGAAAGCTTATGACCCCTCAATCCGCTTGGTATGTTGCCTGCGAAACCCCTATGAACGTGCACTGTCAGAATGGGGATTCTGGGGTCGCAACGGCTTGGCGCGACCCACTTTAAGCGAGCAGAGCGAATTTTCTCCGGGCCTTTTCCGGACTGGATATTATGCGACGCAACTGCAGACGGTATTTTCGCTATTTCCTGCGAATCAAGTATTGGTTTTTCTGTTCGACGACCTGAAAACGGCCGCCAATCAGATTGCCAGAAGGCTCTACACGTTTATAGGGGCGGATCCGAATTTCGAGCCGCCGTCGCTTTGGTCAGTGGCCAATGCAAATGGCAAGCCGAGATTGCGCGTCCTTGCGCGCCTGGTTCACGATGTTCATATGCATTCGTGGGGACGTTCGCGCGCGGCGTCCAACGTGGTTGGCACTCTCAAACGGATCCGCCCGCTGCGCGGAATGGTACGAACCCTGTTGTATAAGGAGCAGCCGCTGTACGAAGACTGGATGAATTACCTTGCCGAGTTCCCCCAACAGGTGATTGTCCGATACGAACAGGAAATCGGGGCGCTGGAATCGATCCTGGGCAAGGATCTGTCGCATTGGCGCGCTCCAGGCCATCCTGTTGATGTATGAGCAGGTAAGGACGGGTCGGGAGGCGGGCGGTACAGTGGCATGTCAATACGCCCCATGCCCACAGATCACCACCTTGATTGTCTTCAGTAGGATCCGCAGATCCATCAGCAGGTTCTGCTTCCTGACGTAATACGTGTCCATGACGACACGCCGCCGGTAGTCGGTGTCGTTGCGGCCCGTGACCTGCCA
>JAJZKY010000151.1 GCA_021803885.1 Planctomycetota bacterium | reverse complement strand
ATGCGAGGTCAAGTCCGGATGGTGCTGCAAATTGCCGCACTGGCGGGATGGTGCGAGCCTGACTTGTCACGCGTTCGCTCTCCCATCGAACCCGAGGAGGACCATTACTGTCAGCGACTTTTCGGACGACGCCCTCCTCTTGGTTCTGCGAGCCCGTATGGCTGGCACGCCTCTCTCAGTTCGGCGGGAAGCCCCACAATCGCCGTCTGCCTGCCGTTGATCATCGTCGTGCCCAAGAATAGAGCCAGACTCAGGCGAGCATGCCCGAGCGTGGAATACGCCCTCGGGCTGTAGCGGCCCACGGTCTCGCCACCGCCAGGACCGTAGCGGGCAGTGGCGTCGTTCAGGCGCATCCAGCCACCGTGGGCCAGGAGGTGCCCAAGGAAGTACGGCAGGTCCCCTTTGGGGTCGGCATCGAGGGCCAGTCGGATCGCCTCATTGAAGCGCTCGCTCAAGTGGGTGCGCAGGAGCCTCTCTCGCTCCGGTCGTCTTGGTATCTCCACTTGCAGCCCGTGGAAATCACAAGATGCATTGAGCCACCTGAATGGCAGAAGGGCAATCGCTCTCCTCAGAGGCAGGTCTCTGCTCACCGGTCGACTCGCGAGCGCGTTCATCCGCTCCTTGCTGAAACCTTTCATCACGCGGCGGAAGTTGTCGACCCACTCCAGTTCGTCGTTCAGCTGGGCCACCTTTTCTTCCAGCCCGGTCGACTCGACTTCCGCCAGTTCACGCAGTAAGGCGCGGGCTTGGTCGACATCCTCCACCTGGAGCGCCAGCGCCGCCCGGTTAAAGAGCACTGCGGGATGAGATGGGGCAACGGTCTCTACCAGTTCGAAAAGCGTCCGGGCCTTTTCATAGAGTCCTTGAGATCGGAGAATATTCGCCCTCGCCATAGCGGAGGGCAGGTGGATCCTTCCCTTCTCAAAGTCCGAGAGGTCCGTCAAGATCTCCAGGGCCTCTGTGATCGAGCCTGAATCCCGCAACGAGATGGCTTGGTCGTACCTAGCCTGTGAGTCCGGATCGTCGAAGCTGACAGCAGCTGCAAAGAGTTGGACATCCCGAGGCTGGCCATTGACGATCATCCGGAAGACTTGGCCGGAAGAGACGGCCCCGGCCTGGATCAGTCCCTCGCCCGCAGCGATCTTGTCCTCTATCTCGAGCCGAGACGACTCGAAGACTCTCTCTGCGAGCTCTCGGCCGCGATCTCCACCAAACCGGACCAGCCCTTGGAGGAAGCGACGGCGGATGCTGTCCGGGATCGGGGTGGCCCCTGGCACAAAGATCCAGGTAAGGATCAGGACCCACTGACGAGGGTCGCCGACCATCTGCTCGGCCCAGGCGCGGTCCGTCTCCTCCATGGGCCCAGGGTCATCGATGAGCCGTCCCAAACGCAGGAGTCCGCTGTCCTCACCTGATTCCAGAAGCTCGATGGTCGGGACCTCGTAGGGCAGGCGGATCGGCGGAATCTGCCCCTCTTCCAGCAGTGGGAGGATATCCTTGTAGGCACCCACGACACCAATCCAGTTCTTGTCCTGAATGCGCGACCAAGCCGCCGCTGCAGAAGACCAGCGCTCCCGATTGAACGCAGCGACTCCGCCTAGATAGTGGGCATGGGGGTGGTTGTGGTGCGTGGTCCACCTCTGGTAAAGCTCCCAAACGTGCCGGTCGTCGCCCAGCTCTCCAAAAGCCCGGAGCACGGCGATGGTGTACTCCTTCCATCCCTCCGAAACTATGGAGAGTTGCGACATCACCCGCAAACTGGCGTCCAGGTCTGCCTCAGCGGCGAGTGCCTCCCTTCGCGCCCTGGAGTCGTCTCCCAGGGCCACGTAGCACCGGGATGCAAGGGCGCGCGTGAACGGTTGCGGGTCAGAACAGGCGAGTTGCTCCTTCAGGAGGTCGAGGGCTCCCTGGGGATCGAGGTGGTGCTCAAGGCGTATCACTGCGAGATTGTTGCGGACGGCCGGATGCGGTGTCTTGTGAAGGACGCTCAAGAAGATGCCCTCCGCTTCCTCGAAGCGAGAGGCAGCCATGGCCTGCCGACCCTCATCCATGCGTTGGGCAATCTCATTGGGAAGCGCGGCCCACCGTATGTCTTTGGGGTTGTTGTTGTCGGTCATGCGCACTCGTTCCGCTGCTCACCGTGCCTTTCCTGCTGTAAGTCCTGGTTTCCTGGACAGTCAAGCGCCCTGCGCACCTGGGTCCTGAGTTCCCGGCCAGCCCATTTCGCGCCCTCGACCTTGTCCTCCTGATCAAGGGCCTCCGGCGCGCGTTTGCTTCATGTTCCGTTTGAGAGAAGAGCCTCTCGGTTCTTAACCAAGGGACTGTCTACCAGCCAGGGGTCCGGGGCAGAACCCCGCACGCCCAAATCGATCCGCTACGTTGGCGCCGGAGATGCCGACCTTGCCGTTACACCTGCTCTATTCGCGAAAAGGTCGCATGCGCCAGCGATCCACCTTGTGCCCAACTTGGGTGCGTAGCAAACTCAGGCCATGCGCATCATCGCTCGGCGAACCCTGCGCCAATATGTGGACTCGCTCGCCGGGCAAGGAGATGAGCGAGCCGTGGCCTCGGCGCTCAATGCGTGGTTCGCCGAAGTTCGACGAGCACACTGGTCCACCGCCGCCGACGTTAGAGCCTCCTACGCCACCGCCAGCGTGTTACATTCCGATCGCGTCGTGTTCACTATCAAGGGAAACGACTATCGACTGGTCGTTGCGGTGGACTTCCAACGAGGCATCGTGTGGATCAAGTGGATCGGCACTCATAGTGACTATGACAAGATCAATGCGAAGGACGTGACGTACGATGGCTGAGTTGAAACCGATTCGGACGGAAGCCGATTACCAGCAGGCGATGGCAGAGATCGCTCGTCTGTGGGGCGTAGCTGAAAATACCCCAGACGGCGACCGGCTCGATGTGCTCGCCACCTTGGTGGATGTCTATGAGTCGGAGCATGATCCTCTGGACCTACCCGATCCGATTGAGGCCATCAAGTTTCGCATGGAGCAGCAGGGCTTGACGCGCAAGGACCTCGAGCCCTTGATCGGCACCCGGACGCGCGTCGCCGAACTGTTAAATCGTCGCCGAAGCTTGTCGATCAGGATGATCCGTCGCCTACATGAAGGACTAGGCATTCCCGCCGAGGTGCTGATCCGCCCCTCTGCAACGGCGCAGACCTCGGGGTCGCGCGCATCCTCGCCGGTGTCTCCGCGCAAACCGTCAGCAGCCTACAAGCGTGTCTCAGGCTCAAGTTCGATCCAGCGCAAGTCCAAGGCGCAGCAGAAGACCGCTTGATCGGACATCAAGCGGTTACGCAGCCCAGGGGTTGGACCGCCAAAATACGTTGGTCGCCTGCGACCACGCCGAGCATCATGCGCACCGACGCAATCGGCGCGATGCCCTATTCATAACAGGGAGACTGATCAGATACCCAAACTACACTACCCACTAAACACTCGGAATCCGGACGCGTCGAGAGCCGAACCCAAGTGGGTGCAGGTCGACTGACTACGCGTGTTCACGGCATCACTCTCGCGATCTCACTAAACGCGGATCTCAGTTGATTGACGAATTTATTCCGTTCTTGGGCAGTGAGGTACGTGGCTCGAAGCCCCGACCTCTTGTCATACGGATGCTCTCCCGGCAGGCGATTTCTGCGTGCATTCATATCTCGGAAACATGCGGCAATAACTGGGTGATACTTGGAAAACGGCTTATTGGGATCGAGCATGACTCCAAAGGCCAGTCTCTCCCCCGTGTGGCTCCTCGTCGCGCAAGCGCCAGCGTCACCTGTGCTGTGGAGGTGCTCCTGGATGGCAAGGAAGACTAGATTGTTGAACGAATTGTGATGCGACAGCCAAGCTGACCGCCCGCTGAAAAAGGCAGCATCTGCTCGCTTGAGGAGACCCTGCGCGTGTACATACTCAGATTTCAATAACGTGTGCCACGACTTATTCGTCACAACGCCATACCGCTTCTCCAAGACTTCTGCAATCGGATCTACGGGCCCACCTTCCCAAGTGATCGTTCCCAACTCTCGGAGCGTGTTACGCACCTGTGACGGAATCTCGTTGGGGGTTAGACCAAAGTCTGTCAACCCTAGGCCACAGTCGTTCAGACGTGAGCAGATCGAAAGCCCAGGCTCAAACGTTGGGTCCCTCAAGATGGCCCTGACCATGCCGCGACGATCGAACGCCCGAGCTGGTAACTCCTGGGCCACAGTCGCTTGGAGCAGTGGGCGCTGGTACCTAACTCGCCGCGTATAGGATCCTGCTCCGATTTTCTCAACAGCCAACAGAAATTGGAGTGCCTCAAGCCTCTCTAAAAAGTCGATAGGTCCACCAGGTTTTGTCACCTCAACCGCCCGGTGCACGAGGGACGCCCGGTTAAGTACGGCTCCACGAGACTTCAAGTACCCAGTGAGTATATGCCAAGCGCGCCCCCGCACATAAGAATACGGACTGTGTTGTACTATATCGCAGCACAGCCTCTCTATAGACTTTCGGTATCCATTTCTCTGAAGGAAGGTCACGAAGGCATCAACGTGCTCAGGGTGCCGCGGAATCAACCGCAGAACGACCCGGAGAATCCTCGCGTCCGGGCCCCCGCGAAAGAGCACGTATCGCAATCGCGACTTGTCCGTGACTCGGTAGGGGCGACCGCTGAGAGCCTCAAAGAAGAGGCTACGGGCAACATCGGGCGAGAGCTCTTCACCTCCGGACTCCCGGTCCGGCTCCGCTAGGCTCGGCACCATTCCCACCGCATCCCTGAGACTCATCGCTCTCCGGATGGCGAACTTCCCTGCTTGGGGAATCAGTCCCCGTTCACTGCAATAGCGTTCCAGAGTTAGGATCGCTTCTCGCACTTCACTTTCCGACTTTCCCAGTATCCGTACGTCATCAACATATCGAAGGTACCCACTGTACTCTCTCATTGCCTCGTCGACCGGCAGTAGGAAGCACTCGGCGAGGAAGTCAGACGCCAGGGGCCCTTGGGGGATACCATGTCCGTGAGTCGATGAAAATGTGCCCGAGCTCCATTTCTGTAGGCATTCCCGAATCGGTGTGAGGTCCGCCTCAGGGGTCCTCGGATACACGGTCTTGAGCAGAAGATCATGGGAAATCGTTTCATAAAAGGACGCCACATCGAAGTCCGCGACCCATCTGAGCCCTGACATATAGTGCTCTTTGACGTGCGCCTGGAAGGCCGCATATGTCCGGTGCCATCTTTGAAAGAAAAACGTCTCATTGTCAGGTTGGACAATGTTACTAAAGACCACCCTGAGTTGCAGTCGTTCCCGCCTCGGAAAGAGTTTCTTGGCGGCCACATTCGCAAAGGCTTGCAGGATTATTTGGTCCTCGATATGGAGAAGCGCCAAGGGACGATGGAGGCCTGAACTCTTTGGAAGGTAGATCTTCTCTGGAGTACTTGCCTGAAAAGTTCCTGCTCGAAACCGTTTCTGGAGATCTCTCAGATTGTCGTCCAGAGCCACCTCGTACGCAGCATACAGCTGGCGGAAGAAGTCCTTGTATGGGCGATTCCCGCCGGACGAAATCCGACGCCAGGCGAGTCTGAGATTCGGCATGGTGGCGATGTCGCGCTCGATCATAGCATCTATAATCTAGTGCGCCGGGCATCCATCACCGCGGTGTGATCCGAGACCACTGTTCTGCAATCTTGCACTGACCCGGCATCGACGAGGCATGACGTGTACTATCTGATCGTTACCCATAAGTCCTGAGTGCGCCCAGGAAGCGACATCAACACCATATCCTGAGCAAGGATTCGGTGGTGGCAGCCTCGAACCTCTCGACACAGGGAGGTGAGGGGGTGCTGTGGTCAGCGCGGGAGTTGAACGCCCAGTTCGGCGACGCCCGGCTGACCCAGCGCTTCATGCTCCTCACCGAGCAATTGGCTGAACACCCACAGAGCCCCATTCCTGAGGCCTGCGGGGAGTGGAAGGACACCAAGGCGGCCTACCGGTTCTTCGATCATGCCAAGGTGACCCCTGCCAAGATCCTGGACCCCCACCGCAAGGCGACCATCGACCGTCTGCAGGGACACGATGTGGTGCTGGCCACACAGGACACGACCGTCCTCAACTTCACCGCTCACCAGGAGACGGCGGGGCTGGGCCCGATCGGCGGTCCAGAGGGGCTGCTGGGGTTCTTCTGCCACAGCTGCCTGGCCGTGTCCGCCCAGGGGGTCCCGCTGGGGCTGTTGGGCCAGAAGTTCTGGGCCAGACCTGCCGAGCGGGCGGGCAGAGAGACCAAGCCGCTGGAGGAGCGGGAGAGCTACCGGTGGATCGAGATGATGGAGGATGCCGTGGGCGGCATCCCAGACGGTGTGCGGGTGGTGATGGTGGCCGACCGGGAAGCGGGCTTCTACGAGCTCTTCTCCCGCGGCGTCTCCGGTGGCCGCGACCTGCTCATCCGGGCCCAGGACAAGCGTCTGGCCGGGGAGATGCCCTACCTGTCGGACGCCCTGTTTGCGGCGCCACTGCTGGGCCGGCAGACCGTCCTGGTCCCCAAGAAGCCCCGCCTGCCTGAACGCCAGGCCACGCTGGCGATCCATGCCGCCCCCGTCACCCTCAGGCCGCCGCAGGGGAGAGGACCGGGACCCGCCCTGACCGGGCTGTGGGTCTACGAGGAGTCCGATCCGCCGGCGGGCACGGCTCCCATTGAGTGGCTGCTGCTGACCACCCTGCCGGTGGCTGACCTGGGGGACGCCGCCCGCGTGGTGGTCTGGTACTCGTACCGCTGGCGGATCGAGAGGTTCCACCACGTGCTGAAGAGCGGCTGCCAGGTCGAGAAGCTCCAACTGGAGACCGAACGCCGTCTCGAAAACGCCCTGGCCGCCTACAGCATCGTCGCCTGGCGACTCCTCCACCTCACCTACGCCGCCCGGGAGCACCCCGCCCAGCCCTGCACCTCCGTGCTCTCCAACTCAGAGTGGAAGGCCCTCTACGCCACCATTCACAAGACCACTGTCGTCCCCGACCAGCCGCCCGACCTTTCTACAGCCACCCGCTGGATCGCAAGGCTGGGCGGGTTCCTTGGCCGAAGACACGACGGAGAACCAGGCGTCAGGGTGCTCTGGCGCGGCATGCGAACCCTCGTCACCATCACCCAAACATGGGAGCTCTTTCGCCCACCACCGACTTATGGGTAATGATCAGGTGTACTATGGCCCTGACCTGCCTTTGTCCCTATGTAAGTATAGAATGCGCTCTCGCTGCATACTGGCCCACCCAGTGATACCGCGTTCCGCTTGCGCCATGCAGGTCAATCCTGCACCGGCTCTCCCAACCGAGCCATCTCCTGGTCCACGTCTCCTCATGTTTCCCAGGAACCAGGTGCTATTCACCGGCATCAGCCGCGTTTCCCACTGCAGATGAATCCCATTGGACAAGCGCATCCAGGACTTTGCACTCTGCCCTAGTGAGAGAATCGCGGGGGGGATCCTACCAGCCCACGCACCAGCCTCGCTTGGTGCCAACAAACCACACTCCTCACGGCCTCGCAGACTGCAGACGCGGGATTCTTGCGAGCCACCCCATTTACCTTGTTGGGCCAACGGGTTCGATCGATCCACAAATAACCTGGACCTGCATCAACACCTTTCCAGACCTGGGCGGACAGAAGGCTGAGAAGCATGCCCAGGTCCGTACCCTTGAGATGTTGCTAGTCAGTCAATGGTGTCGATGATCACCGGTCCAGCAGCGCGGCCCGTCGACTCATCGGCTAGTCTGATCCAGAATCTTGTGAGGGCATCGTCGCGGGCGGAATGACACCTTTAGGGGGTATCAAGGGGTAACCCACATCGGACTGATAGGCACTGCCCGGTGGGGCAGCGTGTGCCTTCTCGCTGGGTGTACACTATATAGACTGTTTGCAACGTTCTTGTGAATCTCTCTAGCTCATCACCACGCTGGATTCCCCTTCGGCTCTGGTGAGGCCGCCATCAAGCCGTCCTGGTAGAGACAAAACATGTCATACAAGCTCGGGGCGGGGCATGACTGTGCGGGCCACAGGCTGACGGTCAAGGGACTCTGGTGTGACGACGGTCTGGGTTCGCTCATGAGCGCTGTCTCCTCGTTCGCGCAACCTCACCGGTTGGCTTCTTCGTTTACCTCACCTCCGCCAGGCTCAGCTTATCGATCCGTGTCGAGCGTATTACTAGACCCCGGCAATCGCGCCTTGTCGAACTCCTGGAGGCGGGCTACCTCTAAGTCATCGAGCATTACGCGATGCGCCAGCGTCACTAACTGGCTGAACCTTCTATGCATTTGGACAAACATCTCATCAGCGAGCACGTGTATTTCAGCCCCAAGAGAGTAGTCTGCCGGACGCGTTCGGGCCTCCTCTCGCACCGCTCTCCGACATATCAGTTCCGCAACAATCTCTGCTAGCAGCACCCGAAACATGGGATTGCTCTGACCAGGAAAATCGGGCTCTACGCCAACGTAACGTTTCAGGGACTTATGCAAGCCGGATATTACGATGGATCGCTTATCTCCCTCCTCTCTCCACACGGCACGAAAGTCTCCGAAGGTTTCTGCTTCAAGGCGTATCTCAAGGGGCAACCCGTAGGGCTCGTCCTTCTGCTTGACAACTATTTGAGTTGTAGCCCTGTGTAGGCCCACCTCGGCGGTAAGCTTTGCGGAGCCCCCCAGGATGAGTCCTTGTACTGTTACGAGTGCTCTGCAGTAGTTCGTTCCGGCCACCTGACTGAATTTGCTCACTTGACGCACAGCAACTGCGCCCTTTCCGGTAGTGATTGCAACCTTGGGCACTGTTCCTTGTGCGGACCCAGCTGTAGGTACGTACAGTTCGCAAGACCTGCTTCTCGTAAGTCCTACCGTGTACTGCTTATGCCCAAACTCCAGATCCTCTTGGAACACTCTCTCGCGTACGTCTGTGGTTATGTCGACTAGGGCGTTGGCCTCGGGCAACGCTGGAGACACAGCGGAGATCGTCAAATTCTCGGCTGGTGCGAGCCCGCAGACCCGGAATTGCGCTATGAATGTGTCCTCCCGGCTCGCGTGTCGGCGCAGGCTGAAGGACCGGGATGCCCGGACCACCGACGGGTCCGAG
>JAJZKY010000150.1 GCA_021803885.1 Planctomycetota bacterium | reverse complement strand
TCAACCATGTAGTTGCCGGAACGCCTACCGTCAAACGCCAGGCACGCAACCGTGTGCTTGCCCGGAGGGATACGGTGTCTTACCCAGCGCGCGTCTTTACTGCCGGCGGACAGCGTCGGCTCTCACGGAATGGCCGCGGTGAACACGTTGGAAGGACCGCTCTGGTTTCCGGACGCATCGACACTCTCTACATAGTAGTCATAGGTCACACCGTTTGCGACCGTGGTGTCCGTATACGAGCTTGAACTGATCGGTGTCTGGTTCAACAGTTGATACGACGAACCTCCGCTGGCCTCTCGGTAGATGTCAAAGCCCGCAGTCGCGTCGGAGGAGGAACTGGGCAAGCTCCAACTTAATTTAACCTGATAGGACGGTTTCGTCGCGGCGGCTTGTCCTTTTCCGGAAAGGGCTACATTCGTGGTGTCGGCACCCGACGCGTTCGTGGCCAAGGTGAGTGTTCCCGCGTAAGAACCCACGGCGGAGGGGGTGAACACGATCTGAAGGGTGGCGCTACTCCCCGGATTGACGCTGACCGGAAAAGAAGCACCACTGACTGAAAAGCCTGTTCCCGAGATACTGGCGGAGCGGATGGTCAGCGAACTGCTGCCGGTAGATGTGATGGTTAGAGACTGTTTCACAGACGAACCCACGTCAGCATTGCCAAAGGCCAGCGACGTGGGACTCAGGCTGAAAGCTGCACTTGGGGGATACAGGGTTAAAGCACACGTCTTGGTAACGGAATTTGCCGCTGCGGAAATCGTAACAAACTGGGTCGAGCTCACGTTGCCAGCCTGAGCAGAAAACGCGGCACTGGAAGACCCGCTCGGGACTCTCAAGGTCGCGGGAACAGTGAGCGCGGAACCCGAACTGGCGAGGGCGATCGCAAACCCTCCGCTGCCCGCCGTCGCCGAAAGAGACACCGTGCACTGATCACTCACACTGCCCGTAAGCGAGTATCCGCTGCAGGTCAGTCCGGCCAGTTTCACCGAACCCGAAGCCGAAGAAGCAGCCTGCCCGGCACCCGAACGGAGGTTGACTCCGCAGCCGGAAATCAAGAATGTGCAAAAACAAAGCACGAGAATCAACAGCGTGGGACTGGTGCCATACGGGCGCGCGACACGAGCCGATAGGGCGAGGCAAATTTCCCTAGCCCGGCTCAATAGCACACCCTCTTAATTGCACTATTTATAGTGCAATTAACCAACGCCGACAGGGAACCCTTGCTCTGCATGGACAGAGGCGACGCGTCTTTCGCTTGCAAACAATTCTTGTACATATCTCACGCCCGAACACTGTGCGGATCGTCGGAACGAGGGGGCACACAGTCGAACAGCGCATCCACAGCTTGGCCGGAATCGCTGGTGAGGCGGCCGCAAGCCGCTGGAAACTAAGTTATTTTGATTCAGATACGCACACCCATGGCCACACTTTCTGCCCCACGGCATCACTTTAGTAACTCCATGCAAGCCATTGAGTTCATGTCACTTGCACCTCCGAACACAGGATGCGGTTTTTTGGGGCTAAAGCGCAGAGCCTTAAATGCACGATCAGCGTGTAGTTCTTTCACTGCCAGTCCAAAAGCGATCCCCGCTTCCCGGCCGGCCGCCGGGTGCGTCTTTCCGTTCACTATCTCTACCTCTACTGCGATCTGCCGTAGAACGCTCACGATTCGCTCCGGCGTAGTCTTCTTTGCCCTGCCCATTTCGGACTCCTCCCACACCAGTCGCTCTCATGGCCGCTGCTACAGAATTTGCCGGGGCCTCCACGCAGACAACCTCCTGACGGCAATTCCCAGGAGGTTCCCGCGGAAGCTCTGGATATAGAATCTGTTGCGTCTCCTGATCGGTATTCAAGTTGCATCAGATTTAGGGCTTTCTGACGAGGTTCAACAACGGTATACTACAAGTGTCCCTTGGCGAGGAGGCTTCTACTCCATTCGAAGCCCCGGGGCATGTTGGTGTAACGATCGCGATTCTATTCATGCACTTAACCAGTGCAAATGAAGGACTCCCGCATGGCTCCGGAAGGCTCGAAGGTAGCTTCTCCAATCAGAGTTCTGGTCGCAGACAAGTCTGCTCCCTATCGGGAAGAATTGCGCAAGCTCATTCAGGCGAAGGACGGCTTCGCACTGATGGGTGAGGTTTCCGACGGCGAAGCGCTGCTGGCGATGGCCCGGGAAGGAAGACCCCACCTGATCCTTTTTGGGTTACCCACGTCGCGTAAAGAGGGACTAAATTTCCTGCAGGAAATCTCTGCGGCGGAGATGCCGCTACGGACGCTCCTTCTGGCGGATTTCATCAATCCCCCAGAAGCCATGCAGGCCCTGCGTCTGGGGGCGAGTGGAGTCATCCTGAAGGAATCCACGACCCAATTCTTGTTCGACGGAATTCGTTGCGTTCTGCAAGGCCGGTATTGGGTAACAGGACGTTGCATGCCAGATCTGATGCGCGCGCTTCGCGGTCTTTCGACTCCTTCTAATGGTCTGGCCTTCTCCGACGAACTCGGTCTTACCTTGCGAGAGCTGGAGATCGTCAAACTCGTCGTAGCGGGCTATTCGAATGCCGACATCGCGCAAAATTGCTCCACCAGCGAGCAGGCCATCAGGCGCCATCTGAGAAATATCTTTGACAAGCTGGACGTTGCCAACAAGGTCGAGCTGGCCCTCTTTGCAGCCAACCACCAGTTGCTGATTCCCAGCAAGTAACGCCCCCGGCCTGCGAGCCCAGGTCACGTTCTTTTCACACCGCAGGTTACCTGTGCTCCTCCTTGGATGCACATTCGTAAGTCACTTGAGTTCTATTTTCTCTATAGCACTGCGTATGGAACCGTCGGGCCATTGTTTACATTTCCCATTTACCCCTAACCTTTGACATGCAACTCCGAAGTGGGCACGGCAACAAATTATCCGTACCAGGGGAAGCCATGAAAACAAAGGAGGCCACGAATCACAGCATCGTGATGGAAGTGCCCCGGGCAAGACGCTACGGGATTGTAACGACCATCCGGTACCGGGTTCGCGGTGAAAAAACGTGGCGGGAAGGGATGCTGAAGAACATCAGCATGTCCGGACTACTTATGGCCACGGATTGGCCTCTGGATGAAGGCACGAACGTTGAGATGAGATTCACTCTCCCAGTCGAACTGAAAGGTAAACGGGCGGCCGATGTGTGGTGCCGCGGAATAGTGATTCGATCGGAGAGAGAAGGAGCCGTAAAGGGAGCGGTGAACATCGCAGCAAGACTGTCATTTTCACGACTGCTCCGCCAGAAAAGCGATAAGTAAGAGAGGGTTTGGCGGAGAGACATTTGTCGGGATTGGGCACAGCTTTCGAGCACTGATTCCGACCTTTTATGCGGGTTGACGACTTCGGGCAGCTAGCCCAAGTCGTGTTAGCGCTCACATGAGCCTGCAACAGAGAAGGTCATTGCAGGCAAGTGGAAAAAATGGGCTATGTAGCTCACAGGGCGAAGCTATATCCGAATTCCGATATTACCTCACTTTCGGCGAACCCATAAGTAGCAAGTTATGGAGGGAACAATGCAGATTTCGCAGACCAGTAGCGAGGGCTTGTCATGGTGGGCTCTGTATACGCGCCACCAGCACGAGAGAGTAGTAGCCGATATGCTGACAGCGAAAGGGTTCGAGGTATTCCTGCCCCTCTACAGCTCCGTACGGCGATGGAAGGACCGCCGCAAGACTCTCTCTCTTCCTCTTTTCCCGTGCTACGTGTTTGTTCGGGCTGGGCTGGACCGCAAGTTGCAGATTGTTACGACCCCCGGCATTCACATGGTTCTTACCAAAGGGGAGCAGGTTGCAATCATTCCCGAATCCGAGATCCAGGCCATCCATAGAGTCGTGGAAGGTTATTTCGACGTGGAACCGCATCCATTTCTGCGCTGTGGCGATCGCGTTCGCGTTAAGCGCGGCTCTCTTGAAGGGGTCGAGGGAATTCTTGTCCGCAAGAAGAACCTGTTTCGCCTGGTTCTTTCAGTGGAGATGTTGGCGCAGTCCGTCGCCGTGGAGATCGAAGCCACAGATGTGGAACCTGTGGGCCCGCAGAGTTCTGCTGCGCCGTTATCGTCAGCACGGGAGCTTCCCAGCCCAAGCCTCTCACACCAACTCTGAAGCGTTGCGGAGCTAAAACCGGCGTACAGCCACAACTCCAGCTTCTACAGGAATCGATATGAGTGTCAGGTTCTCTTACCGCCCAGCCATACCATTGCTTCTACTGCCCGTTCTTGTTGCGTCCCTGGGATTTGTGGCTTCCGCCCAAAGCCCGAAATCCAGTGACGCCCAACCGACGTCTCAAGTTGCAAATTCCCGCTCTCCTGAATCTCGTCAAGGCTCCTATGTGATAGGAGACGACGACTTACTCGGGATCAACGTTTGGAATGAACCGGATTTCAAGCAATCGCTGCCGGTACGCTCGGACGGCAGGATCACACTTCCCCTCATCGGTTCGGTTCAAGCGGCTGACCGGACTCCGGCCGAGTTGGAACAAGTGATTGCGCGCAAGCTGGAAGCCTATATCCATAACCCGAACGTGACCGTGATGGTTTTGAAGATGAACAGTCGGAAGTTCAATATCCTGGGTCGCGTTGCCAAACCGGGCTCCTATCCTCTGACCGGCACCACCACGGTACTCGATGCCATTGCGGATGCCGGCGGATTCACTGCCTTTGCCAAGGAAAAGCACATTTACATTCTGCGGGAGAGGAATGGCAAGCAGGGAGCTCGTATTCCGTTTAACTACAAACAGGTTATTAAGGGTAAACACCCCGAACAAAATGTCACTTTGCGGTCTGGAGACACGGTAATTGTTCCGTGAGGTGCCATCCTTGCTGAAAGAACTCTGCCTCATTTCGACGCTCATTTTCGCTTCTTCCGCGGTAGCCCAGCGCAACGAAGCACCGGCCAGCAGCCAGGCTCAGACGCAGATGCTGTTACCGCCGCCGGTGAGCGGGGTCGGGCTCCCCACCAGTATCGGTGCTCAGAAACTATCCAACGCCTTGAGTGGCGGAGTACTTGTGAGCGGTGGCTACGCCAACAATCTGTACCCGGGAAGCGGAATTCGTACGGTTAGCGACTCCACATTCAGCGTGCAACCATACATGTCGTTTGACCGCACAACTTCCCGCCTGAATGAATCGCTGCAATACTCCCCAACCTTTGACTATTACAGTCCTGATACCATCTTCAATACCTTCAATCAAAGCGGCACGGTCGCCTTCCAATATCACTTGGCCCCACATGTCACGGTTCTGGCGGGAGATAGCGTTGACAAGACTTCAGACACCTGGAGTCAACCGTTATCGTCCGGATCCATTTCGGGTGGCCTGCCGGCGGCAACACCAGGCTTTATTGTTCCGTTTGCGCCGCAAATATCAAACAGCGCCTACGGGCAACTGGCCTGGCAGCTGTCACCGAATAGTATGGTTGGAGCGGGTGGTAATACAACTCTTCTTCATTACACCAACACTTCTCAGGCTCAAGGCCTTTTCGACTCGAACTCGCGCAGCGGGTCCGGCTTCTATACACGTCGCTTTGGTTCGAATCAGTACTTCGGCGGGCTCTATGAGTATTCCTATATCGTAGCAACGCCGGATACGGCGAGCGGCCCTCCAGAAGAGGACTTAAGTGCGCACGAAGCAATGGCCTTCTACACAGTCTACTTGGAACCGAAGCTCTCCATTTCGCTCGGGGCCGGTCCACAGTATTACAAGTTGGAGCAGTCACCGGCTGCCCCTCTTCATGCGTGGACCCCAATTGCTGTTGGCAGCGTGGGCTGGCAGGCGCAGCGGGCGAGTTTTGCCCTGACCTACAGTCACCTTGTGACGGCTGGAGAGGGTATCGTCGGAGCTTACTCATCTGACTCCGGAAGCCTGTCCACGCGGTTGCAGCTTTCTCCTGACTGGATAGCAACGATAGCCGGAACTTACGCTCAACTCAATCCCGTAACCCGCTCCTTCAGCTTTTCGACGCCCGGCGGACACACGGTCTCATTCAATGGCTCACTGGAGCGTCGGCTGGGCCCATTTCTTAGCCTTTCGATTCAATATCAGCATCTTCATCAAACCTATGACGGTATTCCATCCATTGCCGCTAATCCTGACAGCTCTCTAGCAACCGCCTCAATTTCGTATCACTTCACCAGACCTCTAGGAATGTGATCACCATGCCGGAAGACATCCTCACAACAGAACAACCAAAGCGATTTGACGTCGGACGCTTCCTGAACCTGGCGCGCCGCCGGTACGTGTATTTTTTGCTGCCGTTCTTCCTCGGCTGGCTGATTGTATTTGCTGCCAGCTGGATTATGCCCGTGCGCTATAAATCCACTACCACCATCCTGGTGCAGGAACCTTCAGTACCCACAACCTATATAACGCCAAACGTCAACGCAAATCTGCAGGATCGCCTTGCGAGCCTCACTGAGCAGATTTTGAGCCGTACGCGGCTCCTCCTGATCGCCAACCGGCTTCATCTTTACCACAATTCAAAGACTCCTCTGACGCCAGATGCGATCGTAGGCGAAATGCGCAAGGACATTAAGGTTTCCGTTGTGCGCGATCCGGAATCCGGAGCAATCAGCGGATTTACCGTTGCTTACTCCGCTCCCTCGCCGCATTTGGCCCAACAGGTAACAAGCCAGCTAACGAATCTGTTCATTCAGGAAAACCAACAATCCCTGCAAAACGAATCGGAAAGCACCACGAAATTCCTGCAGCAGCAACTCGCTGACGCGCGAGAGAGTCTGTCGAAGCAGGAAGCGAAAGTGAAACAATTCCAGTCTGCACATCAGGGTACGCTGCCGACACAACAAGCCAGTAATCTTCAGATTCTGAGCGGTTTGCAGTCTCAGCTCCAGAATGCGGAAGACTCTTTGAACTCCGCCCGGCAACAGAAAGTCTACTTGCAATCACTGATTCAGCAATACGATGCGCTTGGGTCAAGGGGCAGCGCGGGGGGCGCCACGCCGACGGATCTGGCCTCGATTAATACCGAGCTGTCAAACATGAGGTCTCAGCTCGCTAGCCTGAAATCACAGTATACGGATCGCTACCCGGCCGTGCAGGCTCTTCAATCTAAGATCGACGCGGCGGTCAAGGAGCGGAATCGACTTCTAGCGGCCATCAAGGCGAGCCCGCACGCGACAGGCAAGCAGCAAGAGAAAAGCTCTAAATCTTCCACGGCAAATGTTCCCGCCACAGGTGCCGCCGTCCTGCAACTCAAAAGTCAACTCGATGCGACCAACGCGGAGATCTCAACCCGTCAAAACGATATAGCACAACTCAAGCAGCGCATCGACGCCTACCAGGCACGCCTGAATTCCGCGCCTGCCGTCGAAGCACAACTCTCCAGCTTGACGCGCGGTTATGAGCAGTCACAAGCCAACTATAACGAACTGCTGAAGAAGGAGAATAACTCGGCCATGGCCACGAGCATGGAGCGATTGCAGCAGGGAGAACGCTTCAGCGTTCTTGATCCCCCTAGCCTGCCAGAGCGGCCGGACTCCCCGAAGCGAACAAAACTATCGTTGTTGGGCATTGGAGTTGGACTTGCACTCGGCCTGATCGTCGCCGGTGGGATGGAATTTCTCGATGATCGCCTCTATTCCGATAAGGAGATCGAAGATCTTCTTCCGGTCGCAGTGATCGGCGAGATACCTGTGGCCGCTACGGAAACCGAGCAGCGACGTGCCAAGCGCAGGGTCGTGCTGGGATGGGCCCTGCTCGTTTTGGTCGTGCTTGTAATCGGAGCCGGTTCTCTTTTCAACTATGTGGACGCAAGCAGTTCATCCATTCACCTCGGCCATCTCCTGTCAAAACACCATGTATAGATCCTTCTTCCATCTCACGCGCAACCCATTCGATCTGAGCCCTGATCCTGCATGCTTCGTTTCAACACCACGGCATGACGAGGCACTCGCAACGCTGTACTACGGCGTCCGCCAACACAAGGGATTCATTGTCGTCACCGGGGAAGTCGGCACGGGCAAGACATTGCTCCTTCGCTGCCTCCTGCAGTTGCTGGAGAAGAGCCACGACATTGCATTTTCCTACGTGTTCAATGGCCGTCTTGGAGCGGAGGACTTTCTTCGCTACATCCTCGCGGACCTTGGATTCGACACGAAAGACAAGAACAAGAGCGACCTGTTACTCACCTTCACGGCATTTCTCACGGACCGCGGGGCAAAAGGTTTGACAACCCTTCTGATCGTCGACGAAGCCCATGATTTGTCAGAGGAGCTTCTTGAAGAGATTCGACTGTTGACCAACATCGAGACGACCAAAGACAAACTCCTCCAAGTTCTCCTGATAGGGCAGCCCGAACTTGAAGCGAAACTGGACTCGATGGGCCTTCGACAGTTGAAACAGAGGATCGCGCTGCGGGCTCGCCTGGAGCAGCTAAGCCCCAGCGAAACAATGACTTATATATCGCAACGTCTCGAGATGGCGGGAGCAAATCTTCAGAACGATCCCATATTTTCACCGGAAGCCGTTGAAGCGGTCTATCGCCATTCGAATGGCATTCCAAGACTTATTAATACGCTGTGTGAGAACGCTCTGCTCAGCTCCTATGCCATGCAGTCGCCCACGGTCACTCCAGAAATCATCGATCAGGTCGCCGAGGAGTTCCGTCTCGACGGCGCCGCAACGCGAGCACGGGTAGACTTCAACCTTAGTCGCCCTGAAAAATCTCGGACTCCTCTTGAAATCACCACTTTATTGCGGAACGCGGACTCAACAAAATAGCTATTCGATGAGCCGCCCTTCGGAAAGGAGAACTTATGAGCCTCATATTTGAAGCCCTTCAACGAGTGGAATCCGAACGCACTGGAAGTACTGAAGCCACGTCAGCCACCGCTACCGAGATACTCAGGCGAGTGGAAGAGCAGGCCCGCGCGCAGCACAATGTTGCCTCACTTGCCGATGGCACTGAACCATCACGGGGTTTTCAACAAGGGCGTAATTTTAGCTCGCCGGGACTTCTGACCAGCCTCGGTCAGTCCGCTTCGGAGAATGTCGCCGCCGGCCAGATAGACTTGAAGGATTGCCGGAGTCTTCCGATGCGATTTCCATTCTGGTGGTGGCGGCTAATGTGGA
>JAJZKY010000149.1 GCA_021803885.1 Planctomycetota bacterium | reverse complement strand
GTAAAAACAAAGTTCCTTACACTGCATCGCCTGCCGGGCATTGATGCTTACGGCTGGATGTGTTGTGGAGTTTTCTACGAAGTGAGTAATTTTCAAAAAACGCAGCGGCTTGAGGCGCTCCCCCCCCTACCTGTTTATCGAAATTGACAAGAAAAAACGTGCCCTGATGCAGGCGGGTAAAGATGTGATCAATCTGGGCGTCGGCGATCCGGATCTGCCGACGCATAAGTTCATCATCGATGAGATGGCCAAGGCGATCTATGATCCGAAAAATCATCGCTATCCATTTGATGAGGGGGTCCCTGCCTACCGCAAAGCTGCCGCTGAATTTATGAAGCGTCGTTTTGGTGTAACGGCCGACGCCGATACGCAGATTCTCACAACGATTGGATCAAAGGATGGAATAAGTCATATTCCCCTGGCGGTGGTCAATCCCGGCGATGTGGTACTGGTGCCGCAGCCCGGCTATCCCGTGTACAACAGCGGAGCCATATTCGCTGGTGGCCGGGTCTATATCATGCCGCTGGAGGGCAAAAATAACTTTCTCCCGGATATGGATGCCATACCCGAGGATATCCGTCGCCAGACGAAACTGTTGTGGCTGAACTATCCCAACAACCCGACCGCCGCGTCGGCCCCGCTGAGCTTTTATCAACACGCGGTGGACATGGCACGCCGATACGGGTGGATCATTGCCAGCGATCTGGCGTACGGGGAAGTTTATTTTGAAGAACCGCCGCCGAGCATTCTGCAGGTTCCTGGCGCCATGGACGTGGCCGTGGAATTTCATTCACTGTCGAAAAGCTTCAACATGACGGGCTGGCGTCTCGGCTGGGCGGTGGGTAACGCGGCAGTGATTGCGGCACTGGCGCAGGTGAAAGGGAACATGGACAGCGGTCAGTTCAATGCCATTCAAGTTGCCGGCACAGCCGCCCTGACACACTACGACCATCCGGACGTGAAGAAGCAGATGGAAATTTATCGTCGCCGGCGCGATGTCCTCTGCGATGGGCTGAGAAAGCTGGGTTGGAATCTGGCAAAGCCGACGGCCGGATTCTTCTGCTGGGCCCAAACGCCCGGGGGCAGAAAATCCATGGAGGTTTGCGGTCGTCTGCTGGAAGAGGCGCATGTCGTGACCGTTCCGGGTGGCGGATTCGGCCCTGCTGGAGAGGGCTACCTGCGCATGGCCCTTACAGTAGATGAAGCCCGCCTCGCCGAAGCCGTTGAACGTATCGGCAGGTTAACGCTTTGATGCGCAGGCAAAATCGGCTGGATAAAAAATGTGGATGGCGAGGTTAAATGAGTCGGCAGGCCGGTAAAACCTATTTTTTTGTCGTGCTGCTGATCGGGCTGGTCATCACGCTTTCTGCGGCATGGCAGGCGCGGATGCGCATCATCCACAAGGAACAGACTCACAGTACCAAACAGGTTAATGATTTTGACCGCTGGATGACGATGGTGCCGGAGTTTCTGCACCAGCATATCGCCTACACCAGCGATTCGTTCCCGACGCCCCCCGTGACCCTGGTTATTTTCGCCCCGTTCACGTGGCTCTCGCCCGCCAACGCACAATTCGCATGGGTCTGCTGCAAACTGATTTTCTGCTGCATCATCTTTTTTGCCCTGTTCAAGGCGGTTAAAAAAGCGGGCGTTGAGCTTGATATGGTAGCCCTGACACTGATCCTGCTGATCTGGTTGCCACCGGTGATGGGAGATATGCAGGAGGGGCAGACGAATCTGCTCATGCTCACGCCCCTGGCCACGGGTCTTGCGCTGGGGATGATCGATAAAAGTTGGGCTCGATGGATCGGCGGAATTTTGGTCGGCTTGGCCGTGTGCATCAAGGTTACACCGATTATTTTTCTGATCTATTTTGCCTGGAAGCGGCAGTGGAAAATTGTCGGTGGGATCGGGTTGGGCCTGGTTCTGGGGTTGTTTGTGATTCCAACGCTCTTTTTCGGCTGGAGCCAGAATTGGGCGTGGTTCAGGGAATGGTTCAATATCATGATCGTGCCGTACGTAACGCACGGTCGTGTGGAATATTACGTGGGCCAGTCGGTGCCCAGTTTCCTATCGCGTCTCCTGCGCCATGTGCCGGCCTTTTACTCACATCCGCACGGAATTGCCAAACCGCATTATGTGAACATCTTCAATCTGCATCGGAATGTAAGCGACGATCTGATCCGGGTGATCCTGGTAATCATCGGGCTCATCGGGCTATGGTGGGCCCGGGCTAAACTCAGGCCGCTGGGCCAGAAGCGCTACCTGCTGGAGATTGGAGCGGTGGCGGCGTATATGCTCTGGGCATCACCGCGGACGTGGGTCCCGCACTATGTGTCGCTGGCCATGACGCTATTTGCAATGGGCATGATCCTCTGCGACAAGCTCCAACCGCTGAAAAATCGGCAAATCGCATTTTTTGTCATGGTTGCCGGCGCGGTTTTGATGTTCCTGACTACTGATATCGGCAAGATTTTCGGCCATAATGGTCACCGATGGATGCTGACGATTGGAGTGTCATTATGGGCGACGGTGCTGATGGCTCTGACCATTCTCAACGCCAGCCGATCGGCACCCGGCCGGCCGATCAACCGATCTGCGGCTCAGACGGATCCGCCGATCGGAATCTGATGCCGCAGGAAGCCTTCGTAGCGCTGGGATCCAATCTTGGCGACCCACCCCGGCAGATAGCTGAAGCAATCAGGGCGATTGGGCAACTCCCCGGCACCCGAGTGATCAATCATGCTCCGCCGAGATGGTACGCACCGGTTGGCGGACCGCCCGGGCAGGGGAATTTTCTCAATACCGCCGCCCATCTGAAAACCAACCTTGAGCCGGCAGAACTGCTTGATCAACTGCTGACCATCGAGCTGCACCAGGGGCGGGTGCGAAGCGCGACCGAGCGAAACGGCCCGCGCACCCTTGATATTGACCTGCTCTTCTATGGGTCATACGTCATTCACACACCGCACCTGTGCGTACCGCATCCACGGCTTGCTGAGCGTCTCTTTGTTCTTGAGCCGCTCTCTGAAATCGCACCGGCGTTCACTCATCCGGCGGCGGGCCTGTCGGTGGCGGAATTATTAAATCGGCTGCGGAGCGGGGAGCCATGGACATTCACACAGGAGGAACCCATTCGATGCAGATCTTTCACCAAATAGCGGCATATCGCCAATGGCGTGCCGGCATACGAACCCCGCTGGTTTTCGTCCCCACCATGGGGGCGCTCCATGAAGGGCATGCGAGCCTCGTCACCCTCGCCCGTCGCGTTGCAGGCCCCGATGGAACCGTTGCGGCATCGATTTTTGTCAATCCGATGCAGTTTGGTGCGGGGGAAGATTTTTCCCGTTATCCGCGAACCGTGAAGGAAGATGAAGCGCTGCTCGCCGCACGATCCACCGATGTGCTTTTTCTGCCGGATGCTAATGTCATGTACCCGTCAGGTACGGAAACGATGAAAATCACGCCCGGCCCTCTGGCTCAGATGCTGGAGGGCGCTGATAGACCGAGGCATTTTGAGGGCGTATGCACGGTTGTGGCGAAATTATTAAATATCATCACCCCAACGCACATGATTCTCGGGCAGAAGGATTTTCAGCAGCATGTTTTGCTTGCGAAGATGATCCGTGATCTGGATTTTCCGGTGAACCTGATCGTGGCTCCGACGGTGCGCGAACCGGACGGGCTGGCGATGAGCAGCCGAAACCGTTACCTGACGCCGGAGCAGCGGCGTGCGGCGCCGATCATTTACCGCACGCTCTGCTGGGCAGTTCAGGCGGCACGCAGTGGCGACCGGAATGCTGATGAGCTTGCAGCCGAGATTCGCCGCCGGATTGATGCGGGCGGATTGGAAACACGCTACGCAGTCATCTGTGACGCCAAAACGCTTATGCCGGTGCGGGGAAGCGTTTCAAGGGAGGATGTCATTCTTGTGGCCGCGAAACTCGGCACGACACGATTGATTGACAACATGCGAATTGATGAAGAACCATCTCAGGCGTAGCTAATTCGGTGTGGTGGTGTGATCGGCTGATGGTTCGGTGTCGGGATGTGCTGCAGTGTTTTTACGGCCGGGCGACACTCTGCGGGTGATGCCCACAAGAGATGCGAGAGCGAGGGCAGCGGCGGCAAGCTCAAAAAGCAGGCCAATCTCCGGCAGTTTGCAATCAGCGGGCATCCCGTGCACCCTCGAAGGAATGACAGCCTGCGTGAGCCAAAATCGCGGCCCGGGAGAACCTCCTGAACTGATACGTGCGCAGTTGGCGATAAAAATCACGAATGATGCGAAGTGCGACCAGTTGGTACTCGCCGACGTAAGGTTCGAAGTAATGAGCCAGTCGTATTGGTTTCCCCGGTGCCGCTGGAGTATCCATGGATGGCCGTCAACGGTAGCCAGCGTCTGCCACCCGGCCTGTCGTGGCGCCGGCGCCATTCGCCGAACTTTCACCCCGCGGAAGTTCACATCGGACAAGACAGAAGCATCGCGTGCGAACATGACCGGCGAACCCGGTGGAATCGGTGATGAGAGCCCGGGCCCGGATAATATTATTTGATTCATAGACGTGTGTGGCAGGAGATGATATCCGATAAAAAGGCCGGTGCGGGGCATCCTTCGATTCATATGCACCCATGGGATGGATTTTAGTGCCCGCAAGGTTGCTGATGGCACTTCGGGGGCACAATAAACATGGAGGACATGCGGGAAGATATTCGGAGCGATGTGCGTCCGCCAGATTATTTTTTCGGGAGTCGACAGGGTAACCGCGGTGGGGTGCAAACCGGGGGGAATAGGTATGACGATGCCTTTTGTGAGCCGCTTTTGGTATACGACAAGTCGCCGCCCAAGACCGGCGACGGTCCATTTCTGCTTTGTGGCATGAGCCGTGATGCGTAGGTAGGCAAACTCGCGGCGGCCCAGTCGGCGCATTGAAAAACTGATATGGACGGGATGATCACCTTCAGCCAGCTGGATGAGATGCCAATGAAGCGCTCCAACTGCTGCTGCGACGAGAGACGCGGCCATAAGCGTGAGGATGATCGGCGGCCGAGAGAAGAATGCCCATCGGGGTGCTCGATCCATGGGGCGCAGCCAATGGAGGGCGGAGAACGGCACCACCCGATGTCGGCGTTTATCCAACAGGATCAGCCATATCGCCACGAGCGCTGCCGCAATCGGAAATATCAGCCAGATGGGATCAGTCAATTGCATGTTCGTTGCCGGATTCGCCTTGCATAACGGGTCAGCCAGAGGCGCACGTCAGAGTCCGTCGGATGCCAGGAGTTCGTTCATACTGGGAAGCGGCTCAAACCGCTGGATGGGCAGGATAAAGCGCACACGCGTGCCCAACGGTAATTTTTGAATAAAGACTCGGCCGCCGTGCATATCGATAAAACGACGAACAATGGCCAATCCGAGACCGAGGCCGAAACCTGACTGATCGTTGAGCGCGGTTGAATGGTGTGCCACATCATCGCCCGGCTGAAACGGTTCGAACAGGCTGCCCATGGCCTCCTGCGACATTCCCGGACCGGAATCTTCGACATCAAGTTCGATCATCCCACCGACGATTTCACGCATGGCGATGCGGATTGTCCCACCTTCAGGCGAAAATCGGATGGCGTTAACCACCACATTGACCAATGCATCGCGTAACTTGTCGGGATCACCGTCCATCGGGCGTATATTTTCGGCGAGACGCAAATCGAGCTTCAGACGGCGTTCGTGAATGAAATCGGAATGTTCTGAACAGACACTTTTAACCAGTTCCGCCATATTTACTTTTTGCCAGCGGAGAGTCTGCGCAATTCGATCTTCCTTCACCAGTTTCAGCAGTTCATTGACGATATTTTCCAGGCGGGTGGCATTGGAAATCGCCACCATGAGACTATGTTCCAGGCGGGCTTTGGTATCCGCATCCATAGCCGCATCCGCGAGACGTGATTTTATCAAATCCAGATGTCCCAGCAGGGCGCCGATCGGAGTTCGCAGTTCATGGGCCGCAATAGTGATGAACCGTGATTTGGCGGCTTCACGACGCTCAAGCGTATGGCGGGCACTCTGGAGTGATTTCGTCATCGCATCAAAATCGTGGGCGAGTTCTCCCAATTCATCATGGCGAAAACCGGAATAATGAGTCGCATCGCCCAGAAGCCGCATGTTAAGTTCTCCACGGGTGACGGCGGCAGCAGCTACACGGAGGCGTTTAATGGGTGTAATGACCTCCCGCTGACTGATTAAAAGTCCCAGACCAAAGAGCAGAAGAATCATGAGTAATCCAAGCACTGCCACAATCCGAGCCTGATCGAAGATAGGAGCCAGCACGGTGATGGCCGGCTCGGATACGAGTACATACCAATGCGGTGACAGCAGCGGCAGGCCGCTGGTCTGGGTGAGCGTGTGGAACTGCACCGGTGCAGCACCCACTACGAGGCCATGGGCTAAAAGGCTTAACCAACTATGCCCTCCGGAACTGCCACGAAGAAAGAGTTTGGCAGCCTCATCGGTATTTTTGACGGATCCGATACTGAACAGGATGCGGCCGAGCCGTGTATCAAAAATGGCCACGGAAGATTCACTTGCGCCCATGCCGCGGGCCAATTGCCGCTCAATGGTGTGAATGCCGATGGTCTCCTTAATCACGCCAAGCATGGCACCCGTGGTCGGCTCTTCAACGGGGACAACCAAAATCACAGCCGGTTGATGAGTGTGCACATCCTCGGAGATCGCTTTGATCAGCACGCGACCGGCTGTGCCTGCCGTGGCATTCTTGAACCACTTATGGGAACGGATTGATTTTTCAGTCGGTGGTATATCCGCAGCAAGGATTTCTCCTGCGGCATTCACTGCCACAAAATGAAAACGCTGAGGGTTGTCGGCACTGATGATCCGCATGCTATTGGAGAGGGCATCACGCAGAATGTTTTTCAAGTGCGGAGTTGAAGTTTTTCCAGGCACCTGGTCGGCGGCTAAATTCCCCCCGACCATTATTGCCTTCGGTTTGAGTGAGGCTTCAAAAATTCTGACGGTACCCGGCAGTCGCGCCAAAAGAAAAAGCCGCCTCGCTTCTGATTCGATCCGGTCAGAAACACCCTGCGAACTGGCGAGCGCCAGTTCGTTAAATTCGGCCGAAACGGTTTTAAGGCGCGAATGGGTGCCGTACGAGAGCACTGACACCAACAGGATCAGCATGGGCAGAAATCCGGTGATGACCAGCGTGCCGACCAGTTTGCGCCGAATCGTCAAGCGCACCATTCGTCAGTGTCTCCCGCAAACAACAGTTACCCATGGCGTTTCAAGTGCCCACCATGCCCCGTAACAGCATATCCGATTCCGCTTGAATTGCCCCAATGCAACCATACTGCGGCAGTTTCACTCTCTCATGTCAGGAATATTGCAACAGGATCATAAGATTCACCGCAACTAAACCAGTATCTGCTCAAGACGCAAACCACCAGTTAGCCAATAGTTTACCGAGATGGGCAATTACCGTGCAGAGATGCTACCGGCTTGTTCGTCGGCATGATAGCTGGAACGAACCAAAGCGCCGGATTCCACAACGCCAAAGCCCATTTTCATACCAATCGTCTTGAAGTTGAGAAATTGTTCCGGCGTAATCCAGCGATCAATGGGAAGATGTTCGCGCGTCGGCTGGAGATATTGCCCCAGCGTGAGGATGTCTACATTCGCATTCCGCAGTTGCTGCATCGTGTCAACGATTTCGCTGTCCGTTTCGCCGATGCCGAGCATCATGCCCGTCTTGGTTAAAAACCCAGCCGCTTTGGCCCGCGACAGGAGTTCGACCGACCGGAGGAATTTTGCCTGCGGCCGAACACGATGGTACTGACTGGGGACGGTTTCGACATTGTGATTGAGAATATCCGGTTTGGCGTCGAGCACGGTCTGTAAATCCTGCCATCGGCCACAGAAATCCGGTATCAGAACTTCGATGGTGGTTTGCGGCGAGACGCGTCTGATTTCGCGGATCGTACGGGCCCACACGGCCGCCCCACCGTCCGGAAGTTCATCGCGATTCACCGACGTGATGACGATATGCCGCAGGCGCATGATGGCGGCAGCGTCGGCAACGCGGCGTGGTTCATCGAGATCGAGCACCGGCGGCCGCCCGGTTTTAATATGGCAGAAGCCGCAGCTCCGCGTGCATACGTCGCCGAGGATCATGATCGTCGCCGTGCCGCGGCCCCAGCACTCACCCATGTTGGGACATTTAGCCGACTCGCACACCGTGTGGAGTTTATGCTCGTCGATCAGGGATCGGAGGCGCGTATATCCCGGTCCGGCGGGAAGTTTTACCTTCAGCCAGGAGGGTTTTCGCCCGGGTGCCATGAAGTCGGGCTTGGGCGACTCGGGCTCTACCGGGGCGAGCACCGGCAGTGTGTGTGAGGTTTTGATCACCATGCGACGATTACCTTCATACGGATAGCTCCCTGCTCAACGGCGTTTTACGCCACACCCGCCATGCCGGTTTCAATCGGCGAGCTGACATATTCGCGCGGATCGGTGATATGGCCGGTCAGGGCACTGGCGGCCACCGTCAATGGGCTGGCGAGAAATACCGAGGCCTGTGCGGATCCCATGCGGCCGGGAAAATTCCGGTTCGTCGTGCTGATGCACACTTCGGTCTTCTGCAGGCGGCCGAATGTATCCGGCGGGCCGCCGAGGCACGCGCTGCAGCCGCTGGGGCCGACGCGACAGCCGGCATCGATAAGTATTTCTTCAATACTTTTTTCACCCGGGCCCTTCAGTCGGCCGTGCAGATTCAACTGCTTCATATCCCGATGAACTTCGGTTGAGCCGGGGACGATGAACGTCGGCACCTTCACCTGCCGTCCATTGAGAATCGACGCGGCGAAAATCATGTCCGTGATCTTGCCGCCGGTGCAGCTTCCCACGTATGCCTGATCGATCTTCACATCGCGGCAATTGCGGGCGGTATCTTTGTTATCGGGAGAGTGCGGCTTGGCGACCAGCGGCTCCATCGCGGCAAGGTTCCATTCCTGCTCGTAGCAGAATTTGGCGTCCGGGTCATCGCGGAAGACATCGTAATCGTGAATGCGGCTGCGAGCCCGCACGTAGCGAAGCGTCTTGTCATCCAC
>JAJZKY010000148.1 GCA_021803885.1 Planctomycetota bacterium | reverse complement strand
CGGGCGTAATCGACCGCTTGAAGATGGTGCCCACATGCAGGGACCGTTGCAGGTCACAGCTAGACTGCGCTATCGCAAGGCAAACCAGTACTTCATGGACTTCCTGTTTCCAGGGCAGTCGCGCGAAGCTCCCATTACCGATCTGTCGTCCAGCAGCACGCAGATTCCGTTGATCGCGCAAGGTCCCGAAAAAGCTGTTCCTGTGGGCAACCTCCCCAGGCAGGCTCCGTCCACCGTCGCCAAGGGGGGACAATGAATCGTCGGACCTTCTCGGTCCTCAGCGCGGGATTGTTCCTCGAGGCGCTTGTCGGATGCTCCAAAAAGTCCTCCCGACCCAGGCAGCAAATTTTTAACAGCGAGGCCCGCGCCTTGCCGACCGACCATCCGAATGTCATCTTCACGGACGTCACGCGGCAGGCGGGAATCGACTTCGTCCACTCCGCGGGTGTCCGCACCCACCAACTGCCGGAAGATATGGGATCGGGCGCGGCTTGGGGCGATTATGACAACGACGGCTATCCCGACCTTTACTTGGTGAATCAACCCGGCCCGTGGGGGCAACCGTTAGGCCCCAATTCGCCAACCAGCCGCCTCTACCACAACAACGGCGACGGCACGTTTACCGACGTGACGGACCGCGCTGGCGTCGCCAATCGTGGCGGCTTTGGCATGGGCGCGGCCTGGGGCGATTACGATAACGACGGGCTGCTCGATCTTTACGTCACCAACTATGGCCGCTCCGTTTTGTATCACAACAACGGCGACGGCACGTTTACCGACGTGACGGACCGCGCCGGTGTCGCCAATCATCGTTGGGGCATGACGCCCGTATGGCTCGATTACAACAACGATGGGTATCTGGATCTGTACGTGCCCAATTACGTGGACTACAACCTGAAGGGCGTCCCGGCTGGCGCGACATCGCAGGAGTACGGAATTGATGTTCCTTTTACGCTCAATCCCGCTTCGTTTGCGCCGGTCCCCAACCGTCTGTATCACAACAATCGCGACGGCACATTCACCGACGTTGCTCCACGTTTGCGTGTTGCCGATGCATCTGGACGAAGCCTTTCTGTTGCATTCGCCGACTTTAGGCTCAATGGCTGGCAGGACATTTACGTCGGAAACGATATTTCCAGCAACCGCCTGTACCAGAACCTCGGCCACGGACGCTTTCAGGATGTTAGCGCCTCTTCCTGGTCCGAAGAATATCGCGGGACCATGGGGATTGCGATTGGGGACTTCGACCGAGATGGCGATTTGGACATGTTTCTCAGCCACTGGATCGGGCAGGGAGACGCGCTCTATCAGAACCTGTGGAACGAACAGAAATCCGCTGGCAAGCTTCACTTTGAAAACGTGGCGGACATGTACGGCTGTGGCGCCATTTCCTATTCCACCGCTGGCTGGGGAACGTTCTTCTTCGATTTCGACAATGACGGCTGGCTGGACTTATTGGTTTTGAACGGCTCGACCTTTGAGGACAAATCCGATACCACTAAACTTGTTCCTGAAAAACCGTTCCTCCTGTGGTCGAAAGGCGAGGACGGCTTTTTCGACCTGGCCGCGTCGGGAGTGGCAGGCAGCGCCCTGCAAATCGCGAGGAACGCGCGCGGTGCCGCCTACGCGGATTACGACCGGGACGGCGATCTCGATATGATCGTCACCACCAATCATGGCCGCGCCGTGCTGCTGCGAAACGACGGGGGCAATCGCAACCACTGGCTGTGCGTTCACCTGATCGGGACGCGCAGCAACCGGCAGGGGATAGGAGCGCGGCTCCTTCTGGAGGCGGGCGGCAAGCGATATCTTCGCCAATATGGGGTGCAGGGTTCGTATCTTTCTTCCAGCGTCCCAGAGGCATGGTTCGGCCTTGGGCAGATCAAGCAGATCGATTCTCTTACCATCGCCTGGCCTAGCGGCAGTCGGCAGGTGTTCCGCGATCTTCCCATCGATCGAACTCTGGCGATCACCGAAGGCCGTTCGGTGTGGGAAGGAAAAACAGCCACTCCGTCGCGGGTCTAGTTTTCAGACCCTGGCGTCTCAACCTTTTGTTGTTCGTTGCTCAAACACCGCGTTCGGTTTCAAACATGGCCATGGCTTCGATTTCGATCAGCAGGTCCGGGCGGCACAAAATCGCCTGGATTCCCGTGGATGCGGGGAGCGGGTCGAGTCCGTGTTCCTTGAAGAATTGCGTGCGGACTTCGTTGAACGCTTCGTAGTCGCGCTCAATGTCGCGGAGATAACAACTGGTGCGCACCACGTCCTTCCAGGTCGCGCCTTCGGCGGCGAGCAGGCCGGTGATGTTATGGAGCGTCCTCGCAGTCTGCGCGCGGAAATCGCCAACGTGGATTGTTTTGCCATTTTCATCCAGGCTGGCGGTGCCGGAAATCAGCAGGATCGTGACACCTTTAATGTCCAGCCGCAGCCCACGCGAGAACGACGAGGGCTGCGCATACTGATAGGCCTCGTTCAGCACCCGGGGCTCGCTGATGGCCTTCTTGGAGACCGGAGAATTCGTTTGCTCCGGCGCGACGGTCGTTTCCGGTTGAGGCATGGATTACCACCTTCTTCAATTTTTGATTCAGGATTTTATGGTCGGCGGCAGCAGCGTCAACCTTGAGAATCCTGCTCAAAGGCGTTGCGAGTTGACGGTTGCTGCCGCCGCGTTTGCTGTTCAATGTATTGCCATGCGATAACCGTCTGGATCTTTACCGCGCACGCGCCGCCACCATACCTGGAATGTAGGCACGTTGACGGTAACGATGAATAGTTTCCGTAAGCTGTTGGGTGGACACTGGAGCGGACGCACGCCGTGCCAGGAGTGTTCCGTGCGCTGAAAAAACAGACTCTCATTGCCCCGTGGGACCAGTGCGGCGGCGACTGCCAGATCGTCGAAAGCCGGGGCCGAATGGGGTTTGAAGCGTTTCTCGTCGTCCAGAATCAGGATCTGGCCTCCCCAATTCATGTCCCAATCCGCTTCGGTGTTGAAATAAAAAATGTGCGTGGCCAGCTTGCGTCGCGCATCGCAGTGTGGCGAGACGGAACAACCTTGCCAGGCGTAGTACCACTCCAAAGTCAGGATGAATTTCCGGGGGCCAAGCATCCGGCGAAGGAAGGTCTGGTAGGTTTTTCCATGTAGCTCCGCGACGAATGCTTTCCATGCCTCAGGCAATTCCATGCCCGGTTTGTAGTGCAGGATGTAGCGGTCATGCGGGGCCTGCCCATGCCCTCGTTTGACCCCGACTTTGCGGTCGAACAACTCAACTTCTGGAAGCGTGGTTCGGAGGCGTTCAAAACCTTCCGGAGTCAGCGCCGTCGGAATGCTGACCCATGGATATGGCTGCTGCCTGCGAAATGTTTCATCGGAGAGGGCCTCGATGCGTTCCTGGTTGAGATATTGCATGCCAAACCCTCCAAAATAGACCAAGTAATACGATCTCATTGTCCGACGCATTCCTCCGTGTCGCACATCACAGGATCGCGTGACGCATGTCATGGCACGCGACGAGCGCTCCAAATAGACACGTTCGCAACCTTGCAGTCCAGACTGGGACTACTGTCGGCTGGCGCCAGTTGGTGACGATTTGGGATGAGCGTCTGTCTGTGCGCGGAGCGCTTTCACGTTGAGAATGACGATGCGATGGCCACGCATTTCGATGGTCCCTTGCGCGGCTAGTTTTTGCAATCCACGCGTGACCACTTCCCGCACCGTGCCAAGCCGCGCCGCCAGTTGCGTGTGCGACAGAGGCAGAGAAAACGAGACTCCATCCTGCGGTTGTGGGGAAGTCCGTTGCGCTTCCTCCAGTAGCAATGTGGCCAGTCGCTGGCTTACGTCCTTCAGCGCCAACTGCTCGGCCAGGGAAGCGACGTTCCGCAGCTTTTTCGCCAGTAAAGCCAGGGCCATCAGCGCCGTCTCGGGATGCTGCAGCAGGAAATGGCGCACATCTTCCTTTGCCAGAAAGAGGACTTCAGAATCTTCTTCCGCCACGGTGGAGGAAGGATAGGGCCCGCCATCGAACACCGCGACTTCCGCCAGCAGGCCACCGGCGCGCTCGACATGGATGGTCTGCTCGCGGCCATCGATATTTTCCCGGAAGGCCCGAACAGAGCCGGAGAGCACCACATAAAGCCCATTCGCCGGTTCGCTGGCTGTAAATAAAATTTGCCCATGCCGAAGCTTGCGCTCGCTGCCGCGCGCAGCCAGTTCCGTCAGAGCATTTGTCGGCGAACCCTGAAACAAGGCGGACTTCGCCAGAATCGCCACGCGCCGTTCGATGGACATAGCGCAATCTTCCCGCATGTGCCCGCAGATAGCAACAAGAAGACAGCTCGCATCCGGTAAGTCACGACATCGGAAGCGTGATTAAAGTCACTGAGCTTCATTGGTCTAAGTTCTACCTTGAGAACCAGGAGATTCATTATGGTCATCACATCGGAAACACAAGTTTGCGACATTGCAGTGGAATATCCAACCGCCATCCCGGTGCTGGAACGCCTCGGCATCGACTACTGTTGTGGGGGCAAGCATACGCTGGCGGAAGCCTGCACTAAGGGCGATGTCGATCTAGCGCCCGTGCTGGAAGAACTGGAGCGCCAGCAACGGAATACAAACGCGCCCGAGACCCAGTGGCGGAATGCCCCTCTCAAAGAAATCGCGGAGTATATCGTGCAGAGGCACCATGCATTTACCCGCGAGCAGATCAAGCTGATTGGCGATCTGATGAAGAAGGTGGAGGTCCGCCACGGGGCCGACCATCCCGAAGTCTTCGAGATCGGCAAGATATTTGCCGTTACCAGTTCCGAGCTTACGCACCACTTTTTTTGTGAAGAAAACATTCTCTTCCCCTATATTGGGAAGATGGAAGCAGGCCAGCAAGCGGCGTTGCCACCCGTCTTCGGCAGCGTGGAGCAACCCATCACGCGCATGATGATGGACCACGACCAGGCTGGCGAGGAGCTTCGTGCGCTGCGGGGCCTCACCAACGACTACACTCCTCCGACCGCTGCCTGTCCGACATGGCGCGCGCTCTATCGCGCGCTGGAAGACCTGGAGCTGGACCTGCACCAGCACATTCATCTGGAGAACAACATTCTTTTCCCGCGCGCTTTGGCGCAGGCCCGCGCTCCGGAACTGAGTACGGAGAAGGCATGAGTTCCGCGCCCCACACAGAGGAGCAGCGGGCAAATTCGACGCGCATTGCGATGGAGCAGCACAGCCAATGGCTGGTGACTGCCTTCATCGCAAGCGGCATGCTCTTCATGCTGCTGCCGGGAACGTTCCTCGGCGTATGGAACCTGATCGGCATCTCCCAGCAGCACACCCTCAGCACGCTGTCTCCAGCATGGCTACAGGCGCACGGCCAGGCACAGGTCTTTGGCTGGATCGGCTCGTTCATTCTGGGGATTGGGTTTTATTCCCTGACCAAGATGCAGAGCACGCTTACGTTTCCTGTGCGCGCCGGATGGACTTCCTGGGGCCTGTGGACGCTGGGGATTGCGCTGCGCTGGATCGGCGGCGTTACGGGTTGGCAGTGGAGAATTCTGTTGCCGCTCTCCGGCGCGTTGGAACTGGCCGCATTCCTTCTCTTCTTCCGCTCGGTGCGGCGGCATCGCCCGGCGAACCCAGCGCAGCGCCCGCTGCGGCGGGAAATCTGGATGGTGCTCGTCATGGCGGCAACCGTTGCGTTTCTCGTTGCGATGATCGTGAATCTTGCGGCCTTGACGCATCTGGCCCTCTATGGCGACTCGCCCGCGCTGCCGCATGTTTTCGATCAGCAGCTTGTCGTGCTGGCGGTCTGGGGCGTGCTGGTGCCTACCATCTGGGGTTTCAACGCGCGCTGGCTGCCGGTGTTCGCCGGGTTCAAGAAACCACAGGGCGTTCGTCTTCTGGTCGCCTACGGCCTCAGCGTTGCCGGTGTGCTTGCGGTCTTTGCAGAATGGCTGCCCATCGCCGCCGTTCTATTTCTGTTCGCGGCTTTATTGGCCATCGATGCGCTGCATGTGTGGGAACCGGCCGTCCAGCCAGCCAAGCTGCTGCATGTCCACAAGACATTTCCGCTTTTTATCCGCTTGACGTATGTCTGGCTGGTGGTGTCGTGCGTGCTGGACGCCCTGGCGGTCCTTTACGATCACGCTGGCGGCATCTGGGGCGCGAGCCGCCACGCGCTCACCGTGGGCTTCATTGCGGGCATGGTCTTCGTCATCGGCCAGCGCATTCTTCCCGCCTTCTGCGGCATGCGCATTCTGTGGAGCACGCGGCTGATGTTCTGGTCGCTGCTGCTGTTGCATGTCGGCTGCGCGCTGCGTGTCACCCTTGAGCCGCTGGCGTATGAAAGTTATTGGAAATTCGCCTGGAAGCTGCTGCCCTATTCGGCATTCGTGGAGTTGACTGCAGTCGTTCTGTTCGCCTTGAACATCGTGGAAACGCTACTGCATGCAGGGCGACAACCGCTGTGATTATCGTTCTCTTCGTCTTCATAGTTTCCTCAGTACAGGTACTTTGGGTTGGATCACATAGGAATCTCTTTGAAAAGCATTACCCCGCGCGGTTCATTTGTTGCGTCAGATTGCTCAGTCAACAGCGAATTCCCCTGTGCTGCCTGGAGGCGCTTCAAAGTCTGTGAGCGAACCCGTGGGAAGAATCATCCTCAGCGAGTTGAGGATAGACAAAATGTCGATTAGTTCTTGAGCGATGGCTCCCTGTATGGGCGTAATCAGCCCGAAGGATGCTGCACCCATTCCAATAAGACTCAAGCCCATGCCACCGACGGCGGAGACCAGCGCAATTCCACGCATCCTGCGACCGATGTGCATCAATTGGTCCACGCCGACGAGCGACGATTTGAGGATCACAGCACCGGCCGCTTCGGAGGTGATGTCACTGTTGACGCCCAATGCGATACCAGCCGTCGCTGCCATCATCGCTGGCGCATCGTTGATTCCATCACCGATGTAGAGCGTTCTCCCTTTCAGCGTGGTCTCGCGGACGAGCTCGACCTTTTCCTCGGGACTCTTGCCCCCGTATGCCTCCGTAATGCCCATGCGCGCGGCGAAGAGAGCTACCTCGGCGGCCCGATCTCCAGAAAGCAGGATGATCTTAGAGATCGAGTGCTTCAAGTCGAGATGACTTAGAAAAGACTGGGTCTCCCGGCGGGGTTCATCCTGAAAGTGGATGACTCCGGCCAGTTTGCCGTCAAGGAGCAAAACGCACTCCAGCCCGGGCGCAACAGGCGGCATCGCGGACAGGTTTTCAGGGGAAAGCTTGCCGCGCCCCGTGACCGTCACCTGTCGACCTGCAACGAGGCCAGTGAGCCCCGCTCCCGGCGCCTCCGAGACATTCTCCACGCCGATCAATTGCAGCTTGTGCTTCTCTGCGGCAGCGAGGATGGCACTTGCCAAAGGATGTTTGGAGTAGCGTTCAAGGCTTGCCACATACTTCAACGCGGTCTCCTGTGTCGTACCGGGGAAGGAGTCAATGGAGGTGACCGTTGGCTTGCCGTAGGTCAGGGTGCCAGTCTTGTCGACGATCAGAGTGTGGCATGTGTCCATCTTTTCGAGGATGGATGGGTCCTTGATGATGATGCCCAGCCTGGCACCCACAGAAATAGCACCGATGATCGCAACCGGGATGGAAATCAGCAACGGACATGGCGTTGCGATGACCAGTACGGCGAGGAATCGCTCCGACTGGCCGCTGAAGTACCAGCTTGCCAACGCTATGGTAATGGCCATCGGCGTATACCAGGAGCCCAGCCTGTCGCCGAGTCGCTGTATCCGCGGCCGGTTCTCCTCCGATGCATGGAGCACATCCACGATCTTGGCGTAGCGGGAGTCGCTGGCTACCTTCGTCGCTCGGATCGTCAGTGACGCATTACCGTTGATGGAGCCGGAAAGCACATTCGCCCCAGGCGCCTTTGCGATCAGAAATGGCTCCCCTGTGAGATAAGACTCATCCATACCGCCTTTACCGCCGACTACGAGCCCATCGACAGGGCAGATCTCATGGGGATAGATGAGGAGTTCGTCGCCGACGGCAATCGCGTCGATCGATACGTCTTCTACGGCCGTACCAGCTCTGTGCGCGGTCTGCGGCATTCGCTTTGCCAGGGCGTTCAGGACAGAAGAGGCGCGGTGGGTCGCAAAGCCCTCCAGCGCCTGACCGCCAGAGAGCATTAAGACCACAATGGCCGCCACCCAATACTGTCTTAGCACCAGAGAGGTAACAATCGAGAGCAGCGCGAGAATATCGACGCTGAAGTTGCCTTTGAAGACCTGTTGGACGAGGGAAAGAAGCAAGGGAACGCTCGCGCCTGCGATGGCGACCAGCAGGACGATATTGAGGATGTGTGGATCGTGCAAAAGCAGCTTCACCATCATCGCCGCAATCATCCCGGCCGCGATGAACCCGGCTGTGGCAATGTGCGCTACAGGGCTGCCGAACCACTTCGCTTTCTCATTGGTCTTTTTCACCGCACCCTCCTGTGGGAGAAACTTACAGTCCTTTCGACCCGAATTATGTGTCCTACAGTACAGTACGAAATTTCTACGACGCTTATACTCGTGTGGCATGTGTGGCTCAAACGTATCTTCGAGCGCGGACCCTAGGCGCACTTCACCGACAACCCTTTTGTTCCTGACCCTTGGATTGATCGTTGCGCTCATACTGGCCTGGCTCGGAAGAGTCATAACTGCTTCTATTTGCAGGGATTGTTGTCGCAGTTCTATTGACCGCAGTAGTCGATTGGCTGGGTACAAGATTCAGGTTGGGGCGAAAGGTAGCCTTCGCACTGATATTGTCTCTGGCAGTCTGCTTCCTTAGCTTGATTGTTTGGCTTAGCGGCCCCCGCATTATCGATCAATTCGCCGACCTGCAAGCCGACCTTCCCAAGGCGGCGCATCAGCTCGTGGCGAGGATCCAGCTCTACGGATGGGGACGCTGGTTGCTGACCCAATGGTTCGGTTACTCACAACTGTCGAGCAGTGTCAACTCCGCTTTGACTCGCATCGGAGGAATCGTTCTAAGCACCGCGACGGTACTCTCAGGACTCGTGCTCGTCGGCTTTCCTGGCCTCTATCTTGGGGCAGAACCGGAGGTTTACTTCTCCTACGTCCAGCGAGCTACGCCCTCGGCACTTAGGGCCAAGCTCAACGTCTGCGCCGCCGCTGCCATACGAAACCTACGCTGGTGGGT